>JAQVLL010000219.1 GCA_028704195.1 Smithellaceae bacterium | reverse complement strand
AGCCAGGGCCTCAAAGCTTTGCGGAAACTGATAAAAAAGTTCAAAACACTTTCATGATAAAAAGGAGAAAATATGAAAACGAGAATCACTGAAATGGTTGGTATCAAATACCCCTTCGTGCTCTCCGGCATGAGCTGGATCAGCACCCCGAAAATGGTTGCGGCCGTATCCAACGCCGGGGGGTTGGGCATTCTGGCAACAGGTCCACTGAATGCCGAGCAGACCAGGGAATCCATCCGCGAAATCCGGAAGCTGACCGACAAGCCTTTCGGCGGCAATGCGTCCCTGATGTTCCCGGGCGCGGCAGAAAACGCGAAGGTTCTTTTACAGGAAAAAGTGCCCGTCATTAACTTTGCGCTTGGCAAGGGCGACTGGATTGTGAAAGAAGCGCACAAATATGGCGGCAAGGTTTTTGCCACGGTTGTCAACGTGAAGCATGCCAAGCGGGCGCAGGATTTCGGCACGGACGCGGTTATTGCCACCGGCCAGGAAGCGGCGGCGCATGGCGAAGACGTCACATCACTGGTATTGGTCCCGCATCTGGCGGAAAATCTGGACATTCCCGTGATCGCGGCCGGCGGTTTTGCAGACGGACGCGGCATCGCGGCCGCTCTGGCCCTGGGAGCCGAAGGCGTCGCCATGGGCACCCGGCTGATGACAACCAGGGAAAGTCCGCTGCATGAAAACTTTAAAAAGCTGACTATGGAGAAAAACGTCTATGACACGCTGTTTTCAAAACGATTTGACGGTATTTTATGCCGTGTTATGAAAACGGATGCAGCAAAACATGCCATCAAGAAAGGCCTGAGCTGGCCCGCCGCATTTTTCAACTCCCAGGATATTGCAAAGCAAATGGGCGTACCTTATTTCAAACTCTTCCTGGGCGTGCTGTTATCCGGTTACAAAAACGCCAAACAACTGGCTTTTATGGCCAACGCCTTCAAAGCCATTCGAGTGGCCACCGAAAACGGCGATTCAAAAACAGGCGTTCTGCCGGTGGGTCAGGTGCAGGGGCTGATCCACGACCAGCCAACAATCGCGGAGCTTTTTGAAAGAATCATGAAGGAGGCGAAAGCCGCACAGGCCAAAGTCAACGCGGCTCTTGATTAATCCACTCATGACGGAAAACGGTTGACAAAGATTGTCACGCATTCACCAAAACCATAAAGGAGAAATTTGAAATGTCTATCGAATCCGCAATGAAAGACATGGAAAAATGGATCGGGAAAGAAGTTTTTGTTTCCGACTGGACAGAGGTGACCCAGCACCAGATTAATCAATTTGCCGACAGCACCAAAGATCATCAGTGGATTCATGTGGATCCTGAAAAAGCCGCGAAAGGGCCTTTCGGCAAAACCATCGCGCACGGATTTCTGACGCTTTCGCTTCTGCCGTTTTTCAGCTATCAGGTCCCCCTGAAAATGGAAGGAGCCAGGATGTCCATAAATTACGGTCTGGATAAGGTGCGATTCATTACCCCCGTGGCATCCGGCTCAAAAATCCGCGACAGGATTACCCTTTCCGGACTGGAAGAAAAGCCGGGAAACAGATTACTGCTGAAGTTAAATCATTCGATCGAAGTTGAGGGGCAGGATAAACCGGCGTGCATCGCGGAGGCACTCGGAATGATCTTTTTTTGAATTCAAGCAAGGGGGCCGGCTCTTCAGCTGTTGGCCGGTCTCCGAAACATCATGGTATTGCGGACACGTTATTTCGCCCTGAAAGTAATGATTTTCTTATCTGTATTCCTTGCAATCCTGCCTTCACCCTCCAGGTAGCGCAAGTGAGCGATGGCTTCTCCGGTCGCAAACCATTTCTGGGCAATCGGGAAATCTTCCCAGGTTTCACAGTCAATGTCCCAGGTCATGCGCGCGGCAATTTCATAGGCGTTGAGCGTTTCACGTCCCAGAACGTCCAGCACTTCATCGGCGCGTTCGTGATGATGGATTTTTAATTCATCAATTCTGCTTTTAAGATCACCCAGGAAATTCCGGTGTCCGGGCAGGACAAGGTTCACGGGCAAATGATAAACCTTATCCAGGCTGGCCATATAATCAGCCAGTGAATTCGTGTCATAGGCCCATGACTCGATGTGCGGCGTGATGTCGAAAAGAATATGATCGCCGGAGAAGAGGATTTTTTTGTCTTCTTCGTAAAGGCAGATATGACCCTGGGTATGGCCCGGCGTGGCCACGCACTGCAGACGGTAGGGACCGCATTCGATCACATCTCCGTCATCAAGAAGGGTGAAAACCGGAATCTCCTCCGGAGAGTATTTCAAGCCGGGATGGCTGGCAAGGGCCTTTTGCAGTTCGCCTGCAGGAAAGCCGTTCACTTCGGCAAAGTCGATCAGGGGCTGCCAGCTGACATCCTTATCGAATACCTTCGCATCAATCCGGCTGAAATATACTTTGCTGGTTTCCGATGCCAGCCGCGGCACAAGTCCCGTATGATCGGAATGCATGTGGGTCAGCATAAAATCAGTCTTGTTCAGATCAATGTCCAGTTCGGCCAGGCCTTTTTGCATGGCTTCAAAGCAGACGCTGCGGTTAAAACCGGTGTCAATAATCAGGTTACGGTCTTCGCCTTTTATGACGTAGGAATTCAGGTCTTTGAGCGGACTGTTGGGAAGAGGCACAACAATCCGATAAAGACTTTTCTTGATTTCATCGGCCATGGGCTGGGCTCCTTCCGCTACTTGAACCGGCAGGACACCGCATGACCAAGTGGTTTGTCCGCGCTTTCATTGATCCCCTTTATCCTCCTCGGACTCATCCTGGTCCGGTTTTGGAGCAAAGGTGTGGTCGTCCAGATCCACCGGATAAAATTCATCCGGAAGGGCGCGGACAATCTTCAGTGGCTTTGCGGGGAATTGAGGTGTCATCGACCGCGGAACCGGCTGCACGACAGTCTCAGCAGCAGGCTCCGGAACCGACTCATCTACCGATTCAGTTTCCGGTGCAGTTTCCGCCGATGCTTCCGTGGGTCTTTTTTTCCTGTGACGCGGAAGGCGGCGGCTTTTCTTTTTGGCAGGCTCTTCAGAACCAATACCCGGCGCATCCGTCGCTTCTCCCGGGACTGCCTGATCCTTGTCCGGTTCGGCGTTTTCAGCTGCCTGCAGCAGAGGCACATCCTGCATCGCACTTGCTTCCAGTGTCTGATCCTTAATGGACTGTTCAATTTCGAGTTTGTCCCACGCCATATCCGGTTTCCCTTCGATATGGAGGCAGACACCGAAAGTGGTTTCCAATTTCATCAGCTCACTTCGTTTATTATTCAGAATATACAGGGCAATTTCATGCGGCAGGCTGACTTTCAGCTCCGAATAAATACCCTTGACTGCTTCCGATTCTATCTTGCGAAAAGCCCCCAGAGAAGCATATTCGAGGGAAGGCCTGAGCCCGCTGCCCTTGCAATACGGGCAGGTAATATAGCTGATTTCCTGAATGGTGGATTGCTTCTTCTGCCGGGACAGTTCCAATAGTCCGAACTTGGAAATGCGGGAAAGCTGAATCCTCGCCCGATCCACGCTCAGAGCCTTCTTGAATGCTTTTTCCACGTCCGCGATATGCTTTTTATCCATCATATCGATAAAATCGATCACAATTAAACCGCCGAGATCGCGAAGGCGAAGCTGACGGGCAATCTCTTCACAGGCATCAACATTGGTTTTGAAAGCGGTCTCTTCGATATTTCTTTTATTGGATCCACGGCCGGAATTGACATCAATGGTGATCATTGCTTCCGTGGGATTGATGATGATGTAACCGCCGGATTTCAACTCAACGCGCTCCTGATAAATCACGCGGATTTGTTCCTCCATCTCGTACCGCTCAAAAATCGGGATTTTATCCTTATAGTTCTTCAGAATGCGCAAATGGCGGGGAGCAACCGCTTTTAAATAAGCACGCATTTTGCGGAAGGTTTCAATTTCATCAACCAGAATTTCATCGATTTCCTGTGTCAGGTAGTCGCGCAGCGAACGCACGCCGAAATCTGTTTCCTGATAAAGGCAAACGGGGGCAGCTACGCTTCCGGCTTTCTTGTAGATTTCCTTCCACAGGCGCATCAGAAACTGGTAATCGCGCTGGATTTCCGGCTTGGTACGGTTGATGCCGGCCGTGCGGACAATGAACCCCATGTCCTCCGGAACTTTAATCTGTTCCATCAGCGTTTTGATTTTCTGCCGGTCTTCTTCGCTTTCAATTTTACGCGATATGCCGCCGCAGAGTTTATTCGGCAGCAGAACAAGATACCGTCCGGGAAGGGAAATGTAGGACGTCAGCAGAGCCCCTTTATTACCGATGACCTCCCTGACGACCTGAACGATGATTTCCTGACCGACTTTGAGAACCGGCCTGCCGCCGGCCTGACCGTTCTCCGGTTCGGTAAGGTATTCGGGGTTTACATCCCGAAGAGGCAGAAAACCGTCCTTGACGCCGCCGTAATCGACAAAAGCCGCCTGCAGACCCCTTTCAACCTTCAGTACTTTCCCTTTGTAGATATTCCCGGTGATCGGCTCCCC
>JAQVLL010000218.1 GCA_028704195.1 Smithellaceae bacterium | reverse complement strand
TATCAGTATTTGCATACTTGTCCTGATGGCATCCATTGTTTTTTATATATCTCGCGATGCCATTCTGTTTAAGGCCGGCTGCTATATGGCGCCTGATGGCGATTATCATGCTGACGTTGCCATTATAGATGGCAGTGACTTCATCTCATCCGGCATTGTCATGAGCGGTGTGAATTTGTTGTTATCAGGCAAAGTGAAGCGTCTGGTGTTCGTTTTGCAGAATATTGCCCCGACGGACAGACCTTATGGCATCAACGGAGACTATGCAGACCTCATCAGGCAAAAACTTGAAAGCAATGGTCTCAAAGAAATTGACTTCAAGGTTGTTAAAGTTCCCGTAAAACATCCGATAACGTTGAATGAAGCTAAAGTGGTGCTACAGGGACTCTCCAGAGAAAATGTAAAAAGCGCTGTTCTCTTGTCAACGGGTTTTCATACCCGCCGCAGCTATCTTGTATATCAGCATGAAGGTCTATCCCTGCAGATAAAAATCTTCCCTTATGCTTATTTCCCCACATATAACCTTTCCGACTGGCGGGTCAAGTCATCCGGGATTCGTGACTTCGAAATTGAAGTCGCGAAATTATTTTATTATATAATCAGAGGTCATATCCCTTTAAAGCTTACTTATCCAGAGACATCCGTTGAGTGAACGTAGGTTTTTCTTCAGATATAACACTATTCTTTCAATACTACTTTAATTGATTCAATGTCGCCCTTGCCTCATCAGCTCCGGGAAACCCGGGGTTGATATTCAGGGCGGCGCTGAGCTCCTGTTTCGCCAGATCACGGTTGCCATTTTTATAGTATGCCATGCCCAGGTGATATCTGACCACCGGCTGACCGGGCATTTTTTCCGCTGCTTCCTTCAAATAAGGAATGGCCGTCCCGGGAACATTTTTCTTATAGTAAATCCATCCCAGCGTATCCGAGACGTTCGCATCTTCCGGCATCTTTTCTTTTGCTTTTTGCGCAAGATTCAGGGCAACGTCAATGTTGCCGCCGTGCTCGGCATAGAGAAAAGCAAGGTTGTTGGCCGCCGGCACAAAATCAGGATTGATCTTTAAAGCCTTTTCATAAAATTCCTGGGCCTGCTTGTAATTTTTTTCCCTTTCATAAATCAATCCCAGCGCCATCAATGGCTGAACGGCCTTCGGCGCCTTCTCAACCGAAACCAGATATTGTTTTTTTGCCTTATCCGCCAGCTGCTGCCTCATGTAAAAATCACCCAGTAAGATCTGCAGTGCAGGCAGGTTCGGATTAAGTTCAATGGCTTTTTTCATATTGGTTTCCGCCGCAGCCACATCTTTTTTCATCTCGTAGAGCGACCCCAGCATTCCATAAAAGACCGGATTCTGCGGTACTGCCTGAATTTGCCGCTGAACTCTTTCCATGGCTTTGTCCGTATCTTTTTTACTCAAATAGAAAGCGGTAATCAGTTGAAGTGCATTCGCATTATCAGGCTGCAGAGATAATGCTTTCTCCAGCATGGTCAGACCTTCATCCTCCTGCTTTTGATACAAAAGAACTTTGCCCAGTTGAATATATCCAATCGGATTATTGGGTAAATATTTAATTAAAGCGTTATATTCTCTTGCGGCGCCAGCAAGATCTTTTTGTGACAAACAGGAGTCCCCGAGAAGAAGGCGCGCCTGCATACTCGATGGATGGTTCTTAAGAATAATGTTTAAATGATTGACGGCTTCTGAAGCATTCCCTTCTTTCAGGTTAATCTTCGCCATAACGAGACGGGGTTGCTCCCACTCCGGATTCAGTTTGATGGCTTCTCCCAGTTCAGTTTTTGTCTGCTGAATGTTTCCTTTTCCTGAATGTGCCATCGCCGCAAAATAATGGGCCTGAGCCAATTGAGGATTGTCCTTTATATAGGCCTGGAAAAGATTCAGTGCCTGTTCGAATTCATTTTTTGTTAAAAAGATCCGCCCTTTCAGAAACAGGCCTTCCTGACTTTTGGGATTGATTTTCAGAATCTTTTCCGTATATTTCATGCCGTCGTCAAACTTCTTTTCGCCCAGATAAAAATCCGCCAGCCTCGCCAGCACGGCAATACTTTTGGAATCTTTACTTTCCGCCTCCTTGAAGGACATTTCTGCCTTGTCCTTTTTCCCCCAGAGCAAATAAAAATTCCCGAGCTGAACCCGCAACGACGCACTACCCGGAGACAATTCAATGCCTTTTACAAGATGTTTTTCCGCCTCGTCCATCCTTCCCGTTAAAACGTAGAAACTCCCGAGTTTCATCGATGCGACGGAGTCTTTCGGTGAATTCCTGACCGCCTGCAGATATTCCTGTTCGGCAAGTTCTTTTTTACCCGTCCGCACGTAAAATTCGGCAAGCGAAAAACGCGTTTTTTGCTTTTTATCATCCAACTTGACGGCTTCTTTGAGCATCGTTTCAGCCTGGTTCAAATCTTTGTTTAACTCATACAGTCTTGATAACTGGAGATAGGCTTCCATTTTTTTATCACCCTGGACCGCCTTGAGGCTCTCTTCAATGGCCTTACCCAGGTTGTTTTCTTTCAAATAGATGCTTCCAAGCAGCAGATGACCAAGGGATTTTGTCGGGTCAATCTGCAAAATGGCCATACCCTGCTCACGGGCTTTATCCGTCTGTCCGGAAAGCAGATACAAAGTCCCCAGATGGTGGCGTGCTTCAATCATTTTAGGATCCAGCTCGACAGCTTTAGACATGGCCGCAAATGCTTCCTTAAACATTCTTGTATTGAGCTGACACATGGCCAGCTTGTAATAAGCCGTCGCATGGGAGGGCTTGAGCTTGATGACATTCTTATATTCAATTGCGGCTTCTCTAAATTTTTCCTCTGAATAATATTTCTCGGCTTTCTTCCAGTGCCGATCCATTTTAGCTTCTTTGGAACAACCGGCAACGCCAACCAGCAAAAAGATGATCATCATCAAGGCAAAGACTGAATAAATCCGATTTCCCGTGCAATTCATGAAATATCTCCTAAAATATTTGATCATTGTCCTGAAATTAAAAACCTTCAGCTATGCCCTCCTGCAGGCGGCAAATGCTCTCATCTAATGGGCATCATGATATCCGAAATATATTTTGCGCTTCAACAGAAAGTTTAAAATTACATTATCGGTTATTTCGTTTATTTTCAAGAATATTCATTCCCCGTGCCATCATCCTGGATTTTTAAAAATCCCTAGACATACCAAGGACTTTTTGATAGTAAAATATGTTTGCTGAATCTTAAAAAAATGGATAATGATTAGTTTATAAAATTGCTTCACCACACTCAAGGATCAAATTATGTTCAAAGGGGAGGAATTGCAATGAAAAGATTGATTACCTACACCGCCATCGTGATGATTGTGTCCGCTTTATGTTTTGCAGTGCAAGCACAGGAGAAAACCGTAAACCCTCCACAGAAACCTGCCTCTGAAATAGCCGCAGACAGCAACGACTATATCATCGGTCCCGAAGACGTTCTCAATATCCATGTATGGAAAGAAGAATCCATGAGCAAAACCGTCCCCGTCAGGATAGACGGCAAAATATCCCTGCCGCTGGCTGACGACATACAGGCTGCCGGCCTGACCCCCCTGCAGCTGAAGAATGTAATCATAGATAAACTAAAAGGGTTTATTGAAAGCCCGGCTGTGACCGTTACCGTGATGGAAGCCAACAGCTACAAAATATTCATATCCGGTGAGGTAAAAAATCCGGGGGTGTTTAGCATCCGACGTGAAACCACTCTGCTCAAAGCCATCATTACCGCGGGCGGATTCACCGAGTGGGCCAACAAAAGAAAAATTCTGGTCATCTCCGGCGAAAATGGCAAGGAACAAAGAACCTACGTTAATTATAACAAAATTGTCGATGGAGACATTCCGGACGTCGTCATTAAGCGGGGAGACACCATTATTGTCCGGTAATCCCAGTTATCCTAACCAGCCAGTGAAAACAAAAAAGGATATCCTATGAACAAACATAGTGGTCTTATTGTTTTGA
The DNA here is from genome assembly GCA_028704195.1 of Smithellaceae bacterium. Lineage (GTDB taxonomy): Bacteria > Desulfobacterota > Syntrophia > Syntrophales > Smithellaceae > UBA8904. The sequence continues at coordinate 543 of JAQVLL010000218.1, read as the reverse complement.
TGTTGGCTTTCGTTTTGAGTCAGGCAGCACCCCTTGCCCACGGTGCCGATCTTTTATCACAGATCCATCCCTACCTGAGCGTCAAAGGCGAATATAGCGATAATCTTAATTTGACTGCCACCAATCAGAAGAGAGATTTTTACACTACGATTATGCCCGGCATTAAATTTTCGAACATGACTGACCGCTCCGGCATCACCCTGGACGCGTCCGTCGGTTATATTTTTTACAGCGATTACAGCAATCTCAATTATCTGACCGGTCAGGCCAGGCTCGACGCCAAGTACATGACCAGTTCACATTTTAATTTTTATTTAAGAAACGCCTTCATCCGGTCTGACGATCCCAAGGAAAGAGAATTTTTCTCAACGGCGGAGGACAACAAATACCTCCTGGCAACCGAAACACAGCGCGCCGTTTACATGCGTAATGTAGTCGAACCGACCGTGGAGTATCAGTTCGGTCCGGAAAGTCGTGTCGGTGTTAAGTACCGCAACAATTATTACCGCGCCGAGGACATCGAAAACAGGGACAGCATCGAAA
>JAQVLL010000217.1 GCA_028704195.1 Smithellaceae bacterium | reverse complement strand
TCATGATTTTTTGTAGCATCAAGGAGAATAGATACGAGCCCATCTATATAGTGGTCCACTCTTAATCCTGCCGAGGGAAGCCCAAGCTTTCTTGCAACCGATGACCTAACAACCTGAGCATTGAGGTTTTCTCCTTCGATTAAAGCAGTCTTTAAAGTCTCCTCCGTTAATATTTCAATCTGAGCCTGGCTTTCAAGGGTAAAGCCAAGATCGGCCACTTTACTTAAAAGTTTTCCTTGCAACATCCGGCACTCACCCAGCGCAAGTAGAATATTTTCATTCTTCCGTCTAAAGTTTGTCCAATCCGGACGCTCCCATAAATACGGAGTCATTTGCCACCTATTATTGCTTCTTATTATGAAGCGATTATATTCTTTATTCGCTTCATGTCAAGTCAATCTTAACAGAATGCCCAGATCACGCCCCTTACCGGTGCCAACAATTCAACGCAATATATTGCGACAGAAGCTTTCCGTTCCAGGGAATAATCCAGTGGATGTTTCCAAAGAACGCCTGTCTGCCATCAGGTGGCAGCTTGACACCGAGCTCAAACCTGTCCTGCGTACTCAGGACTATGCAGCGTTTGATCTTGAGAAAGCATCCCAGGTTGTGATTGATGTGGCAATCCGATTGGAACAATCACCTGTTGCAAAGTAATTATGGACGTTATGGAGGCACAGCGTTTTCTCTTTTTGATAAAAGATCATCTTGACTTAATAGTTGATTTGGTTTACAAAATAAATACTTGAAAAAGGCAAACTGCTTGAAAGAGCGGGGCGCAAAGTTAACGACCTAAATCTCGTTTGAGGGATACGGTGGCTGAACTGCCAGGCAGGATAATTGCTCTGAAGAATAAAGTAATTTCACCTCTCTTTTCAGTTCCCAGTATCAAAATTGAAAAAAAGACAAAACGCTGACGAAAAAATGCGTTACGAACAGTTGTGCAGGCCCAGTCCATCCATCCTCAAAAGGAAACGGGGTGCCGATGAAAGTCATTAAAATCGTTAATCAAAGCAGGTAGCATAAGATGAATGATCCATCCAAAACATTTCATAAACTGATCGAAGAGAATGCCTTATTAAAGCAGAGAATCCAGAAACTGGAAAAACCAGCAGAGAGCGGGAAGGCGGGATCTTCCACCGTGCAGTCTGACAAGAAATTTGAGGCCATATTCCAATGCAGTCCGGACGTCATTACGATTACCGACGCGTCCAGCGGTTCGCTGTTGGATGTGAATGATTCATTCCTACAATTAACAGGATATTCACGGGAAGAGGTCATCGGTTCATCAACGAAGGAATTGAATATATGGGGCAATGTCGAAGACAGAAGAAGGATTGTCAATCTGTTGAAATCCGGTGCCAATGTTGACAAGGTAGAATTATCATTCAGGACAAAAAGTGGCGAACTCAGACAAATGCTATTTTCGGCCCGGTTGATCGAGGTCGATGGCAGGCAGCTTATTATCACCAACACCCATGACGTCACCGATCGCAATGTGACAGAGGAGAAATTACTGGAAAGCGAGGAGAAATACAGGACCATCCTCGAAGATATGGAAGATGTTTACTTTGAAGTGGATATCAGGGGAAATATCACCTTTGTTAATTCATCATCTTGTAAAAATATCGGATATGCTGAAAAGGAAATGCTTGGGATGTCTTTTAGACAAATAAGTATGCCCGATGGTATCGGAATGGTCATGAAACATTTTGGAGAAATTTTCCAGACGGGCAAAACCGGTAAACCCTTTATATGGAATCTGAAGAAAAAGAACGGGGAAGGGGGATTTTTTGAATTAGTTGCCTCCCTGATCAGGGACAAGCAGGGCAATCCCACGGGATTTCGGGGAATCGGGCGGGATATTACCGAGCGCAAAAAGGCAGACGAGAGACTTCAACAAACTCTGAGCATTTTAAGAAAGTCAATTGGTGTGACCATTGAGGTGATGATATCGGCTATTGAAGTTAGAGATCCCTATACAGCCGGTCATCAGAAGAGAGTTGCGGACCTTGCCAGGTCTATCGCCACTGAATTGGGATTAAATAAGGATAAAATAGAAGGAATCCGGTTGGCAGGTTCTATCCATGACATCGGGAAATTAGCGATTCCCTCGGAAATACTGGCCAAGCCCACAAGACTGACAGACCTTGAGTTTTCTTTAATAAAAGAGCACTCTGAAAGTGGATACGAAATGTTAAAGAATGTGGAATCTCCATGGCCCCTGGCACAAATTGTTTATCAACACCATGAACGGATAAACGGATCCGGTTATCCAAGAAGCCTGAAGGGAGATGAAATTATTATAGAAGCCCGCATCATGGCTGTGGCTGATGTTGTTGAAGCCATGGCTTCCCATCGTCCCTACCGTCCGGGTTTAGGTCTTGAGGCTGCCCTTGAGGAGATTGAGAAAAATAAGGGGATTACATATGACAGTGCTGTTGCCGATGCCTGCCTGAAACTATTTCGTGAGAGAGGCTATCAACTTCAGTAATTCCTAATAGGTGTGCCCTCTCCATTCAGACTTTCCATGATTTGCCTTCGAGAAGACCATGGAAAATGACCCCAAAGTTTTTTGAGCATATTACGATGTGAACTGCAACAAATGGTTCGAAAGGGATGCGTGTTGCGGTAACAAAACGAAGCAACATCGAGTTCTTTTGAAAGAACAGGATGATTCTGAAACTGGTGCTTTTTCGGGGAATTTTATCGGAAATCCTCACAAAATGGCTGAACTTCAGACAGACATGTGGTACAAATATTTAAACAACGCCAAAATAAGCCTTTTTTCAAAATTGGACGCCGCGATGAATTGTGCTGAATCACGGTGGTGGGTAATAATCTGAATGATTCCTGAGAGTGAAAATGAACACACCATGTCTGAACTGATTATTGAATATCCTGTATTCGCGAACGATGGCAAGGAGCTGCTTCCGGCGCAAACGGTCTTATCGGATGAAAACCTGAAAAAAATGATTTCGGGCAACCAGTCCCCGATCAGGACGAGCAGGCTTCTGGATTTCGGCTCGATGAAGTCGGACATTCTGGTTTTTCTTGATCAGGACAACTATCTTGCCGTTTTTGACAATAAGGCAACACGGCTAAGGCTCATGGCAAGAATGATGAAGGCGGAGCTGCCGTTGCCGGTGTTGGAGTCCATATACTTCTTCAAGGAATATGATTTTTACACATACCGCCATCTCCTGATGGTTTTTGCGCTGTCAACGCTGCTGGCTGAATATCTTGTAAAAGACAGGGTGTCCATTATGGACGGTGTTATCGGGGCGCCGTCCCATGATATAGGGAAAATTGCCGTGCCGCTGGACATTCTCAATAAACCGACCCCGCTGACGTCTGATGAGCTTAAAATTCTGAGACATCATACGCTGAGCGGTTATGTATTGCTGTGCCATTATTTCAGGGACCCGGCAAATATTACCGCAAGAGTGGCAAGGGACCATCACGAAAGAAGGGACGGTTCGGGATATCCCCGGAGAATCAAAATTGACGATATGATGATTGAGCTTGTCATCGTCACCGATATATATGATGCTCTTATTTCTTCAAGACCGTACCGACCGTCTTCGTATGAAAAACGAACAGCCCTGGAAGAAATAACAAAAATGGCTGAAAAAGGACTGGTTAGCTGGAATGTTGTCAAGGCATTGATCAACCAGAATAGAAATAAGCGCGTTCACATCGACGAATGCCTGGTGTCCCTGGAAAAAAGGGGAGTTCCCCCGCCCAATAACCTTTATGGCAGGACACCGGATAAAAATACCGGTAAAACAAAAAAATAAAAAAGACTCCTGTACGTCATCATCATTTTCCCGCTCCTTTCCGTCTCAGGACGTGTCCCTGCGGTCTGTAGCGAGGTTACGCGCTGGAGAGTAAAAATAAAAGACAAGTATCAAAAATATCATTTTTGAACGAAAGTAAACTCAGAGTCCATCCGCTACTTTACCGCGATCCCATGTAAATGACACTGCCCCGTTTCAATCGCCCATGACCTGAACAATGATTTCCCGGTGCCTTTCCCGATTGTCGAAATCGATGAAGACAATCTGCTGCCATGTCCCGAGCGTCAGCCTTCGGTCGACCAGAGGAATCGACAGGGAAGGCTTCAACAATGCCGCGCGGATATGAGAAAACCCGTTTCCGTCTCCCCAACGCTCATCGTGCTGATAAGGGATGCCTGAAGGGGCGATCCTTTCAAGAGCGTCCTTCAGATCCTGTAGAACTCCGTCCTCATATTCAATGGTCGTCAGTGCCCCCGTGGACCCCGGGCAGAACACCGTTACCAGCCCTCTCGTGATGGTGGATTGCTTCGCAATGGAAACCACCCCGGACGTGATATCGATGATGTCGCTGTAACCTTTTGTGTCAAGCGAAATCGCCCCTATAAAAACCATGGATTTACCTCACGATTCTCTCCGAACAATACGCACCTTCTCTATCAGACTAGGAAAAATGTTTTTGCCTGTCAATGAAATATTGTCCTGAAATTCCGGTTGATTTCTGCCAATGGTTCCTGTATTTTCA
>JAQVLL010000216.1 GCA_028704195.1 Smithellaceae bacterium | reverse complement strand
ACATCGCTTGGATCCGAAAGGACTGGGACGAAAGGAAACTTTAAAAAAGAGCTAAAGCCTCTCGTCTTGCGTCGAGAGGCTTTTTTAATGGAAAAAATCAGAATTATCGAGTCCATCCAGGAAATGCAGTCTTACAGCGAAAGCTTAAGGCTTGCCGGCAAGAAAATATCCTTTGTTCCAACAATGGGCTATTTTCATGAAGGCCATCTTTCTTTGATGAAAGAGGCCCGTAAACAGGCGGATTGCGTTGTCGTCAGCATCTACGTGAATCCCACCCAGTTTGGCCCTAAGGAAGATTTTTCCAAATATCCGCGGGATTTTGAACGCGACAGAGATATGGCGCAGAGTGTCGGTGTCGACATTATTTTCTTCCCTTACAATCAGGAAATGTACCCCCAGGCTTATCAGACCTATGTTGATGTGGAGCAGGTGACAAAAAACCTGTGTGGAATGTCCCGGCCGGGTCATTTTCGCGGCGTGACGACGGTCTGCTGCAAGTTATTTAATATTGTCAAGCCCCACAGTGCCATTTTCGGTAAAAAAGACTTTCAGCAACTGGCGGCGATCAAACGCATGGTGAAAGATCTGAACATGGACCTGGAAATCATCGGGTTGCCGACGTTCCGGGAGCCGGACGGCCTGGCCATGAGTTCACGAAATGTTTATTTGAGCAAAGAGGAACGTTCATCAGCTCTGACGCTTGTCGGAGCGTTAAGGATTGCCCAGAAGCTTTACGCAGAAGGGGAAAGAAATGCGGCGGTGATGATCGAAAAAGCGGAAGACCTGATTAAAAGCGCGCCGTTTACCGAAATTGATTATGTCAAAGTATGCGACACCTCCACTCTTGAAGATGTGAACGAGATCAAGGGCGAGGCGGTAATGGCTTTGGCGGTGAAAGTGGAAAAAACCAGGTTGATTGATAATTCCGTTTTGGGTGAAGAGCTCAAAGCGTAATACGAAATGCTATAGACAGGAGTGAAAAAACGAGCCATGCAGAGATTTATGATGAAATCCAAAATCCATCGCGCGACAGTTACAGACGCTGACTTGCACTATGAAGGCAGTATCACCATCGATGAACGATTAATGGAAGCGGCCAACATGGTTCCCTATGAACAGGTTGATATTTACGATGTCAACAATGGGGAACGTTTTTCAACTTATATCATTAAGGGAAAACGGGATTCGGGTACAATTTGCCTCAATGGCGCTGCCGCCCGTAAAGTGGCCAAAGGGGACCTGGTGATCATTGCAACTTACGTGTCTGTTGATGACGAAGAGTCGAAGACCTGGAAACCGAAATGTGTCCGGGTTGACGCCGCCAACAAGATTAAAAAGGCATCCAGATAGATTAAAACAGTCTTAACGAAAGCATCCTCATTCAAACAGGGGATGCTTTTTGTTTTTTTTATGTAATTTGGGCACAAAGGTATTGAAGTCAACCGGCGGGTATGCTATCGCTACCGCGAAATGAAATTTTTGCATAATGATCAAGTTGTCATAACCCTTCGGGTCACGCGTTTCGACCGAAGGGAGAAATCTTGGTCACAATGTGTCATTTCGACCGAAGGGAGAAATCTTAAAGATCCATCGCTGAGCTCAGGACATGGATTTCTCGTCGCTTTGCTCCTCGAAATGACATGAAGGGAAATATGCAAAGATCTCGCAATATAAAATAACTGTAAATGAATGTGGAGGAAACAATGGCCTTTCTGGAAATTGAAAAAAAACTGAAATATAAAGTCGCGGACTTGTCGCTTGCTGCCTGGGGCAGGAAAGAGATGCTCCTGGCCCGAAACGAAATGCCGGGTTTGATGGCGGTACGTAAAAAATACGGGCGCAAGAAACCGCTTGCGGGCATGAAAATAATGGGAAGTCTGCACATGACCATCCAGACGGCCATGCTGATCGAAACGCTCAAAGAACTTGGCGCAGACCTGCGCTGGGCATCATGCAATATTTTCTCTACCCAGGATCATGCGGCGGCGGCTGTGGCAAAGGCCGGTTCGGCTGCCGTATTTGCCTGGAAGGGAGAAAATCTTGAGGAATACTGGTGGTGTACAGAACAGGCTTTGACGTGGCCAGACGGCTCCGGTCCGGATATGATCGTGGACGATGGCGGCGATGCAACTTTGTTTATTCACCAGGGAGCCAAAATAGAAAAGAACCCAAAACTGCTGACGCAGAAGGCCGATAATAAAGAATTCGCAATTATCCTTTCACGCCTGGAACAGGCCTATAAAAAGGATCCCAAACGCTGGCAAAAAGTTGCATCCAAAATCAAGGGGGTTTCAGAAGAAACAACCACCGGCGTACACCGTCTGTACCAGATGCAGGCTTCGGGAGAGCTGCTTTTCCCGGCCATCAATGTAAATGATTCCGTCACCAAGTCGAAGTTCGACAACCTGTACGGATGCCGTGAGTCTCTGGCGGACGGGATCAAAAGGGCAACGGACATCATGATAGCCGGCAAAATGGTGGTTGTCTGCGGTTACGGTGATGTTGGAAAAGGATGCGCACAGTCCATGCGGGGATTCGGGGCACGGGTGGTGGTGACGGAAATCGATCCCATCTGCGCACTGCAGGCGGCAATGGAAGGCTACGAAGTAAGGACGCTTGAAGAGGTGGCTAAGATTGCGGATATTTTTGTAACGGCAACCGGCTGCTGCGACGTCATTACCGGCCGTCACATGGAAATGATGAAAGATGAAGCCATCATTTGCAATATCGGCCATTTCGACAGCGAAATCGAAATGAGTTACCTTGAATCAAGCAGGATCTGCAGGAAAGAAACCATCAAGCCGCAGGTTGATAAATGGACGCTTAAATCGGGACGCTCCATCATTGTGCTGGCGGAAGGACGATTGGTGAACCTGGGATGTGCAACAGGCCACCCGAGCTTTGTCATGAGCAACAGCTTTACCAATCAGACGCTGGCGCAGATCGAACTGGCGTCAAAGAAATACGCCGTAGGCGTTTATACGCTTCCCAAAACACTGGACGAAGAGGTGGCAATGCTGCATTTGTCCAGGCTGGATGCTAAACTTTCGAAGTTGACCAAGAAGCAGGCCGAGTATCTCGGTGTGTCGGTTGATGGACCCTACAAACCAGAGTACTACAGATATTGATATTTTTTACGTTCTGATCTTATAGAAAAGATAAGCGGCAAGACCGCCAAAAAGGACGTTTGAAGCCCAGGCGGCCACAAAAACAGGCAGAATTCCCGACCGTCCCAGAGACATGCTGAACGCGTGGACGATCCAGTAGGAAAAACCAATAAAGATGCCGCTGGCCAGGCTCTGCATGACTCCTCCGCTTCGTTCTGAACGAACGGAAAAGGACATGCCGATCAGGACAAGAATCAGGCAGACAAACGGGAAGGCGATTTTACCCTGCAGATCAATCCGGTATCTGGATACGTCGTATCCCTCCGACTGAATTTTATTCACATACCGCCTGAGTTCGAAGAAACCCATCTTTTCCGCATCCTTCTGGATAATTTTAAAGTCATTCGGTCCTTCGGGAAGCGGAAAAACTTTCTCATTCAACCATTCCAGCGATGGGCTGTTATTCTCACCAATCGTCGTGATGACCATATTATAAAAAACCCATTGATTGTTTTTCCATTCCGCCCTCTCGGCATCGATGCGTCTCTTCAGCGAGAAATCCGGATTGAGTTGATTGATGGTTATGCCGCGCAGAATATTTTTTTCAACTTCAAATAGTTTGAAATTGTATATGGCCTGATGACTTCGATACCAGATTTCGTTTTGTTTGAAAAATCCCATGGCCTGTTGCTTTTGCATCTCCACCTTTATAATGTGCTCTGTTTTCTGAATCGAGAAAGGCGTGAACAATTCCGTAAAGAAGAATAAAAAGACCGATACAATAGCAGCTACCGCCAGTGTCGGGATGGCAATGCGGTACAGGCTGACGCCGTTGGCTTTCATGGCTGTGATTTCGCTGAATTTGGACAGGAAACTGTATGTCAGCAACGTGGAGAGAAGGATTGCCGCAGGCAGCGTCAGGGAAATGATCAGGGGAATGGAATATAAAAAATAAGACCCGATTTGGGCCGCCGTCGCTTTGTTGCTCATGAACATGCGGCTTTTTTCAAAAAGATCGATCAGTATGTACAGAGCGACAAACGTGACGCATGTTATCAAAAAAAACCTTATAAATTCTCTGAGAATATATTTATCAAGCAATTTCAATGATATGCCCTCAACGATGATGCCTGTTGCGTCCGGAATAAGCAGAAATCATTTGCAAAAGAGAAAGTTCTTTATAGGCGAAATAAAAGAGGAGAACTCCTGCAATGGCAAATAATACATTCGGGGTCCAGACACCGACAGCCGGGGAAAGCCTGCCGGTTTCCGCAAGCGCCTCCCCACCGATGCGCAAAAGATAATAAGCGGCAACAATAATAATGCCGACGGCAAAACCACGGGATTTAACAGCCCGGTGGCTGGTAATGCCCAGGGGCAGGGCCAGCAGCCCGAAGAATATGCAGGAAAGAGGGAGGGAAAATTTTTTATGCACTTCGATGGCCAGCTCACGAACA
>JAQVLL010000215.1 GCA_028704195.1 Smithellaceae bacterium | reverse complement strand
CCGGCGCGGTAAAAGAAGGAACAGCCGGCTTGAAAACCGGTCAGGTGGTAGTTGCTCCGCCGTTTACCGCCCTGCAGAGTGTCGGTGAAGCCCTCAGGGGCTCATCTGTGGCGCTTGCTGCGCAAAACATGTATTTCGAAGACAAGGGGGCGTATACCGGCGAAGTATCTGCATTGATGCTGAAAGATGCGGGCTGCACGTACGTCATCATCGGGCATTCGGAACGACGAAAATATTTTATTGAAAGTGACGAAACCATTAATGTGAAAGTAAAAAAGGCACTGTCAACCGGTTTAAAGCCGATTGTGTGTGTTGGCGAAACGGACGGCGAAAGAAACAAGGGAATCACGGAGGCTGTTGTGAATCGTCAGGTGCGCGGCGCACTGGACGGAGTTGAAAACCTTGATAACGTTGTCATTGCCTATGAACCGGTCTGGGCAATCGGAACGGGCTTGGTGGCCACCCCGGCACAGGCCGAAGACGTTCACGATTTCATTCGCCGGCTTCTTGTTGAAATATACGGCTGTGTGGCCGCTGATGTTCGTATTCTCTATGGCGGCAGCGTAACGAAAGATAATATCTCTGAGTTGATTGCGATGGAAGATATCGATGGGGCACTGGTCGGCGGGGCGTCGTTGAAAGCCGAAGGCTTTCTCGGCATCATTTCCAAAATGCCGTAAAAAAAGGTTAGGGGTGAGGGGTTAGAGGTACAAGGTTAAAGGTTAAAAGGAAAGTTATTTTTCATTACTTATTACCCATAACCTATGACCCCTTACCCAGTACCTTTGACCAATTACCCCTAACCTATAACCCATTACCTATTTTATTTTATGATCAAAATTTTAATCGTTTACCATACCCAGACCGGCCACACCAAACAAATGGCCGACGCCGTTTACGAAGGTGCAAAAGCTATTGACGGCGTGGAGGTCATTTTAAAAAAAGCCGGTGACGCGACCATTGACGACCTCTTGACCTGTGACGGCCTGGTAATCGGTACGCCGGAAAATTTCGGTTATATGTCCGGTATGGTCAAGGATTTTTTTGACCGGACTTACGGCGAAGCCCAGGACAAAGTCTTCCGTAAGCCTTATGTCGTTTTCATCAGTGCCGGCAATGACGGCTCGGGAGCCCTCAGGGCTATCGAGCGCATCGCCCTGGGTTACAAACTCAAAAATGTTTTCACCCCGGTCATCGCCAAAGGGAAAATCACCGAAGAGGCCCTGGAAAAATGTCGTGAGCTGGGTGGCACGATTGCCGGCGGTTGCGCCATGGGGATTTACTGAGAAAAGTATTTCTATCCGCTTATGTCAATCCATACAATTACTGAAAGAGGTTCATGTTTATGGGGAAAAAATCGCCACCAAAAAAAATAAAATCGAAATTCAGAGAATTTGTTGAAGCGGTACTGATGGCCGTCGTGATCGCGGGTTTTATTATCTCTTTTATCGTCCAGGCTTTTAAAATACCGTCCGGCTCAATGATACCAACCCTGCTGATCGGTGATCATCTTTTCGTCAATAAATTTATCTATGGCGTTAAAATTCCTTTTATCCGAAAAACGATAATACCCCTGACCGACCCGAAAAGAGGCGACGTTGTTGTTTTTATTTTCCCGGAGGACCGATCCAAAGATTTCATTAAACGGGTGATCGGCATCGGCGGCGACAAGATAGAAATGAAAAACAAGAAACTGTTCATTAATGACAGGGTTTATGAGGATTCATTCGGCGTTTATGACGATGATACGATTTATGCAGCCGAGGTCCAACCCCGGGACAACTTCGGTCCGTTAATCGTCCCGCAGAATTCTCTTTTTGTTATGGGTGACAATCGCGATCACAGTCTGGACAGCCGCTTCTGGGGTTTTGTCGATTTGAAGGACGTCCAGGGCAAGGCCTTCATTCTTTACTGGTCATGGGATTCCGAAGAAAAGCGTGTCCGCTGGGACCGCCTGGCCAAACTGATCAAATAGCAACTCTTTAAATATGAAGGCCGGCTGGATATTATCCAGCCGGCCTTCATACACCTAACAGTCTAACAGCCTTTCTTTACTTCTTTTTCCCGTAGCCGATTATTTTAGCCGACTGAGCGATGGCTGGCAGGACCGCCGGATCATCAATCGTGGAGGGAACAACATAGTCCTTGCCGTCCACAATTTTGCGCATCGTGGAGCGCAGAATTTTCCCGGATCTTGTTTTAGGCAATGCTTTCACCACGGCGGCTTCCTTGAAGCATGCCAGAGCGCCAAGTTCCTGCCGCACCATCTGCACTAGTTCCGCGACAATTTCCTCGGGTTTCCGGTCCACACCGGCTTTTAAAACAACAAACCCCACCGGGACCTGTCCTTTGAGTTGATCGTCCGCACCCAGAACGGCGCATTCAGCGACATCCGGATGTTTTGAAACAATTTCTTCCATTGCTCCCGTGGAAAGCCTGTGGCCGGCCACGTTGATTACATCATCGATGCGGCCCATGATGTAAATATATCCGTCCAGATCGAAGCGGCCGCCGTCGCCGGTAACATAATATCCGGGTCTTTCGGTGACATATTCCAGATAGCGCTTATCGTCTTTCCAGAGTGTAGGCAGACAACCAGGGGGCAGGGGCAGCTTGATCACCACGGCTCCTTCTTCTCCATTGGGCAGGGTTTTGCCGTCCATATCCTGTATCTGAACGTTATAGCCGGGAACGGGTTTGGTAGGTGATCCCGCTTTGATCGGGAATTGCTCAATTCCCATGCAGTTGGCTGCAATCGGCCAGCCCGTTTCCGTCTGCCACCAGTGGTCGATGACGGGAATCTTCAGCATGCCGCTGGCCCAGTGATACGTATCGGGATCCAGCCGTTCACCGGCAAGGAACAGATACCTCAGGCAGGAAATGTCATATTTTTTCAGGTAATCGCCATTGGGATCTTCCTTTTTAATGGCCCTGAACGCTGTCGGTGCGGTAAACAGGACGGATACGCCATGCTGTGAGATCACACGCCAGAACGCTCCGGGATCGGGTGTTCCAACAGGCTTGCCCTCATATAAAACCGTGGTGCAGCCATACAGCAGCGGCGCATAAACGATATAGGAATGTCCGACCACCCAGCCAACATCGGAGGCAGCCCAGAAAACTTCACCGGGTTTGATGTCGTAAATGTGCTTCATGGACCACTTCAGCGCGACGGCGTGGCCGCCGTTGTCCCGCATGACGCCTTTGGGCTTGCCGGTTGTTCCCGATGTATAAAGAATATAGAGGGGATCCGTTGCAGCGACGGGCACAGAGGGAACAGCCTTTGCTGTCTGCATCAATTCTTCCCAGTCCAGGTCACGGCCGGCAATCAAATCGGCTTTAACCTGTGGGCGCTGATAGATAATGGACTTTTGAGGTTTATGGACGGCAATGTTGATGGCTTCGTCCAGAAGCGGCTTGTAAGCAAGCGTCTTTTTCCCTTCAATGCCGCAGGAGGCGGATATGATAATCTTCGGCTTAGCGTCGTCAATGCGGATGGCCAGTTCATTAGGGGCAAACCCGCCGAATACAACAGAATGCACGGCGCCGATGCGTGCGCAGGCCAGCATCGCCATCATTGCTTCCGGAATCATCGGCATATAGATGATCACCGTATCGCCCTTCATGACACCTACCCCGGTCAGCACCCCCGCAAATTTAGCTACCTTATCGAGAAGTTCTCCATAGGTAATTTTTTTAACTGTATTTGTGACAGGGCTGTCATAAATAATCGCGACCTGATCTTTTCTGCCTGATTCCACATGATAGTCAAGTGCGTTGAAGCACGTGTTGAGCTCACCGCCTGCAAACCACAGATAAAAGGGCTTTTTGCCGTCATCAAGAACCTTGTCCCATTTTTTTGTCCACTGGACAGCTTGAGCCGCTTTGCCCCAGAAAACATCAGGCTGGTTGATCGATTGCTCATACACATCTTTGTATTTCAACGAATCAGACATACCTCCCCCTTACGTCATGTTTATTTGTTTTAGGACTAACAAAACCCGCTGATGCTGTCAAGAATATAACCTTCAGGATTTTCAGACGATTTACTCTTCGACAAAAAAACGGCTTTAGAACTTGGCTTCAGCTGCCGGATCCTTGGGGCAAATTTGATTATTTTGTTCGTCTCCGAATCAGACAATCGATCTGGCAAATAAATCCTTAATCGCCATCCTGCCGTTTTCTTCCAAAAAGCGCGTGCCGCCGCCTGCAAAATGCGTGCATGTGATAACCGGCTCATCGCCTTTTTTGCGTTCGACCCATTCGAGTTTATTCCAGGTGAACCAGGCATTTTTTTTCTGATCGAATACGTGCAGCGGCTTGTTGCAGATTTTACTGAATTCCGTACCCCAGCCGGTTCCGCCCTTGACGGTTTTGTCCGGCAGGATCTCACCGATGATAAATACTTCCTGACCGTTGTTGATCTGATACCATATGGTTTGCAGGATTTTACGGAAGGTCACGTTGTCCGTATAACGGCGATTCATCAGGCGGGAAATATATTCCAGTGAGCCGTCGCCGTTTTTCAGCTCTTCGTGATTGAGAACACGCAGGCCCCTGTGACGGACAATCGTATGTC
>JAQVLL010000214.1 GCA_028704195.1 Smithellaceae bacterium | reverse complement strand
TGTAGGCCACCGGTTCGTGGCGCAGCCTTCTGGCGATAAATTCACGAAAGGACACCCGCTCGATGTCATCAAGTACTCTTTCCGGGTTTTTCGTCAATTCCAGACGGTCGCAATCCAGGCAGAAAGCCAGCAGGACTTCCGTGTCCAGACGGGCTGACGGAATCCCCGCGTCTTCAAGTTGCCTCGTTGCGTGAGAAATGATTTCGCGAATAGTCATAAGGATCGAATCCCTTTAATTGTTGATGCTGTAGGTTTCTGGTCTTTAATCGTCCGCTTGAGCCGTACCGGAGGACAATGTCTAAAAGGGAGGCGTATTGAGCGGATGATTGAAAGGGGGCTCATTCTTATTGTCGTTCGCCGAAAATTGCCCGACCGACGCGGACAATGGTCGCGCCCTCTTCGATGGCGACTTCAAAATCACCGGTCATGCCCATCGAGAGCTCTTTCGTCCGAACACCGGGAATGTGTTCGCCTGCGATTTCATCCCGCAGCCTGCGTAGTGCAATAAAGTAGGGGCGGGCATCTTCCGGATTTTCAGAGTAGGGCGGCATCGTCATCAACCCCTGGATGCTCAGGCTCGGCAGAACGGAGATTTGCCGGACGAGTTCCAAAACCCGCGAGGGTTCTATTCCGTTTTTGGAGGCTTCACCGCTGACATTGACTTCGATCAGAACCTTCAGCGTTTTCTGATTCTGTGCCGCGCGTTTATCGAGTTCCTTGGCCAGTTCGAGACGGTCAACGGAATGAATCCAGTCAAAGAGATTCACGACGTACTTCACCTTGTTGGTCTGCAAATGTCCGATCATGTGCCATGAAGCGTCCCGACCGATTTCGGGGATTTTTTCTCTTGCCTCCTGAACGTAATTTTCGCCAAACCACGTGATGCCCGCATTCAGGGCCTCACGAATGCGTTCGGCAGGAACCGTTTTGCTGACCGCCATCAGCTGGATATCCGCCGGATTGCGGCCGGAGCGCTTTGCTGCTGCGGTCATTCTCTGCCTGATGTTCATGATATTGGAGACGATATCTGTTTCCATAATGGTTCACCTGAATTGGACTGCCCTGATCTTTTGAAGTTCTTCCAGCGTTTCACAAAGCGGCAGGCCGATGACATTGGTGTAGGAGCCGTGAATGGCTTTGATGAAATACGCCCCCATTCCCTGAACCGCATATCCACCCGCCTTGTCATAGGGTTCACTGCAGTTCGCATACCAGTCCATTTCTTCGGCACTGATCTTTTTAAACCGGACGGCTGAGCGGATGACCCTGGTTTTCGATAAACCGGAGAAAGCACGCGCAATCGTAAATCCTGTGAAGACGATGTGACGTCTGTCGTTCAGTCTTTGCATCATTTCCCGCGCCTGTTTTTTATTTTTGGGTTTGCCCAGGATCAGGTCGTCAATCACGACAATCGTGTCGGCACCCAGCACCAGGGCCTTCGGATTCTGTTTTGCAATCGCCGCCGCCTTAGCGCGGGAAAGTCTTCGAACATGACTTTGAGGACTTTCTCCGGCGATATAAGATTCGTCAACGTCAGACTCAATAATTTTAAATTTCAGGCCCACAGAATGCAGAAGTTCCTTTCTGCGAGGTGATGCGGAGGCCAGGATCAGGGGGAATGATAAGGAAATGGTCATTATGAGCTCTTTCTACAGTGAATTTACTGTTTTTTTATTCCAGATAACCAGGATCCTGTCAATTATATTTTGCCGTTGCATCTTTGAGTGACTTGGCGTAATAAAACTCACCAGAGTCAATTAAGTGGAACTCATTATGAAAAAAATCGGAAGTCTTTTTCTGGGTTTTATTTTTCTTGCATTATTGGCGAATGCGGCAGGCGCAGCACAAAGAATCGTGCAAATGACGGTTCCCGGTTGTTTTTCCTGAGGTGCAAGCAGAAGGGTAGGTGCTATCCTTAAAAATATTCAAGGTGTGCAAAACCACCGGATCAAGTATCCGAATATTCTGATCGTTACCTTCGATGATGAAGAAACCACATTGAAGATCATTGTGCACAGATTGGAAGAAGGGACTTTCCCTCTGGACGGCGACCCAGTCTATTTAGAATAACGAACGTAAGCTTATTACAAGTATTTTTTCAGTTTTTTGGCTTCCAGCCGATCCACGACTTTCTTGACATCCTGGGACCGTCCTCTCTTGCAGACCAGGATGGCGTCTTTTGTATCCACAACAATGACATCCTTCATTCCGACCAGCGCGACAAGTCTGTTTGTGCCGCAGATGAGAGAATCTGCCGTGTCCTCAAGAATGATCTCTTCACCGCCTGAAGAGGCGTTGCCACTGGAGTCTTTTGCGGAGATGTCCCACAGAGCGTCCCAGCTGCCCACGTCGCTCCAGCCAAATGCTGCCGGTAGAACAAAAACATGCTTCGCTTTTTCCATCACGCCATAGTCGATAGAAATCGAGGACAGTTTCCGGTATATTTTCTCAACGGTTTTGGCTTCCGATGCCTTGCCCAGCGCTTCCCTGATGGTCATTAATCCCGCGTGCAAATCCGGCAGGTAACATTTTATTTCATTTAAGATCACCGCGGTTTTCCAGACGAACATGCCGCTGTTCCAGAAGAAATTTCCGCTTTTAACAAAAGCCTTTGCCTTCCGGACATCAGGTTTTTCACGGATCGATTTTACCTGCAGGATTTCCTGGCCGGCGATTTTTCCCGCGGAGTTGCCGCCTTCCAGATAGCCGAATCCGGTGTGCGGCCCGTCAGGCCGGATCCCGATGGTGACCAGGGCATTTTTCCTTTCGGCGGCCCGGGCGGCCGCGGAAATCACGGCCCGGTATTTGTCGGGGTTGCCGATTGCGTGATCGGAAGGCAGAACCACCATGACATTGTCTTTTCCCTTTTTCTGAATGTGCAGGGCGGCCAGGCCAATGCAGGCGGCGGTGTTTCTGCCGACAGGTTCGATGATAATGTTTTTTTCGGGGACTTCCGGCAGCTGTCTGATCAATTCCCTTGCATGCTTCCGGCCTGTGACGACCATAATATTTTCAGGATCAATAAGAGGTTTGATCCGGTCTACGGTTTCCTGGATGATCGTTCGGCTGCTGACGATATCCAGCAGGTGTTTCGGTTTCTTCTCCCGGCTTCTGGGCCAGAAACGGGTGCCTCTGCCTCCTGCCATGATGACTGCGTGCATTTGCATTCTCCTTTATACCTACATAATACAATCCCGCTTGCAAATTCAAGCATGAAAAGCTAATGAACAAAATTATCAGAAGCCGGTATGCTTTCATTCGTATTTGCTTCCATCGCAGTGGGGAACAAAAAAAGTGTGACGTATTCTTTGATCGTCGCACACCCCGCCTTCAGAGCTTTTTTCCAAATTTGAGGTCACTGATTTTATGAAGGGTGTAATGTATCCGGAGATCACATTGAAAAGCGGCAGGGAGGCGGCCATCCTGCGCGGGCATCCCTGGGTTTTTTCCGGGGCAATCGCCGGTTTAAAGGGAAAACCGGCCGACGGAGATGTGGTTCTGGCAAAAGATTCCAAGGGTCAGGGGCTGGCTCTGGGGTTTTTTAACAGCCGCACGGATATTGCCTTTCGTGTCCTGACGAGGGAAACAGACAGGGTGATCGATGCGGCCTTCTGGAAGGGACGAGTTTGGGCCGCCTGTGATTTACGCGAACGAATCATCAGTGCAAACACCAGTGCTTATCGTCTGATTAACGCTGAAGGCGACGGTTTTCCAGGTCTGATTGTGGATGTTTATAATGATACGGTGGTTTGTTCCATCACCACAGCGGGAATGGAAAAACAGTGGCAAAAAGTTCTCGACGCCCTGATCGAGCGTCTTGGGCCGGCTGGAATTTATGAACAAAGTGCAGGTCGTTCCCGCGGGTTTGAGGGTCTGAAGGAGCGAAAGGGGTTTCTTTACGGCGATGACCAAAAGGGTGTCGCGCATGTAATGGAAAACGGCCATTCGTTTGAAGTGGATTTTGTCGGAGGCCAGAAGACAGGTTTTTTTCTCGATCAGCGCGTCAATCGTGAAAGGCTGGGAGCACTGGCGCGGGGAATGAACGTATTAAACTGTTTCTGCTACACGGGTGCCTTTTCAGTTTATGCCGCCGCGGGTGGGGCGAAAAAAGTGGTTTCCATTGATATTTCAAAATCCGCATGCGCCGCCACTTCGGAGCATTTGAAAATCAATGGCTTTTCGCCGGATGATCATCCCGTGATCGAGGCGGATGTGTTTGAATATTTACGCAATCTGCAGGGTTCTTTTGACCTGATCATTCTCGATCCGCCGGCTTTTGCCAAAACAAAACGTGATGTGCCGAAAGCTTCCCGTGGCTACAAGGAAATCAACATGCAGGCCGTAAAGCATGTGGCACGGGGCGGGATGCTGGCAACGTTTTCCTGCTCCAATTTTATAGAGGAAGACCTGTTTTACAAAATCGTTCAGGGATCTGCCCGCGACGCGATGACGGTTATGCATTTGCTGGCCAGGCTGGAGGCCGGGCCGGATCATCCGTTGGCGTTTGGCCATCCCGAAGGTCGTTACCTGAAGGGGATGCTTCTGAGGAAATCATGACCGAAGGGGCACTGATCCAATAG
>JAQVLL010000213.1 GCA_028704195.1 Smithellaceae bacterium | reverse complement strand
ACGATGGATACGGTTGCATCGTCCGGAGCGCTTGGCTGATGTTGTTAAAGGAGTGAAATTTGTCAACGGGTTGGAAGAAAAACGGATCGCCGCCTAATTGTCCATACACAACATTTGACAATATCTCCGCACCACAGCAATAAAAGGAGTTACAAAACGAGTTTTATGGCCCGATGTGCTTTTAGTGCTTCATATAAATTCGTGCGATGGGATTCACTTTCCACTGTAAGTTCAACATTCAGGGAAAAATATTTAGCCGTTTCACTTTGACGTGACGGGGAGATGTGGCATTGACGATCCCGGATGATTTCGTAAACGGCGCATTTCATTTCGTCGGGGTCCATGCCGATAATCTTGTAAGTCCACAAGCAGGGATATTTCAGTTGAAGTTTTTCGTTGTTTTTTTCAAGCATGGGCTGATATCTATTTTATGGTAGTATGTTGTAAAATATTGTTTCACTTTTTGGGAATAATACGATCCAGAAGGCGGCAAAGTCAATCCAAAATACAAATATCATGTATTAAACTATCCGGAAAAGCGAGTATAGTCAAGAACTTTCAATAGCAGCAGTTATTGCGGGTTTTTTAATCATGCACGCAATTTGCTTTGACAAGGCTTGACGGGTCTGATAAAAATTTACGTCGATTGATAACGGTTATCACAGCGTCGGTTCATCAAAGTTTGAATCCATCATTTAAAGGAGGGTACATTTATGAAAAGAGTATTGATCCTTGCGTGTGCATTTATTTTTGTTGCTGCAATGGCGATGGCTGCCGGTCCCAATAAATATCAGGTAACGGGGCCTGTCCAGGAAATTAAAGGGGACGTAATTGTTGTTAAGAAAGGCAAAGATAACTGGGAAGTTTCCAAAGACGCTGCGACCAAGATTACAGGTGATCTGAAAGTCGGTTCCAAGGTCACGATTGAATACAAGATGACCGCAACGAAAATTGAAGTTAAGGAAGACAAAAAAGCCGCCGCCAAAAAGAAGTAGTACGAAATTCAGAAGACATGGCGGCTCCTCCGGCATACAGAACGGGAGCGGCCGCCATAGACCCTTTTCACATTGTAAGATGTAAATTGATTGAACACGATTTTCAGGGCTAATCATCAGCCTGCAGCGTCGCACGGGGTAAGTATCCCTTGTCTTCATGTTTGACGGACTTTCACAAAAATCCTTCTTTCAGACATTCATCCCTGTATCATCGTGAGGAAACAGAGTTGACTTGATCTTGGCAGTCAAGGCACACAGAATCATTTTTGCGGGCGTTCCTTTTACAATTTGTTGTCTTGTGCTAAATTTAAAAACAGATGAATATTCAGAGAAGGAGAGTAGAATATGGAAACTTTTCTTATAAGTTCTGTTTTGTTTGTGATTATTGTGACGGTTATTATTATAGCCATTTTCGTTGCACTGGCCCGCTGGATATTCCGAATAAACGTCATCGTGGATCATCTGGAGGCCATTAACGACAAGCTCCATTCTTTGACATCCTTAAACACCAAAGCCCCCACGAGTGGTCCGGATATTGAAATTCATAACAGTAAACCACAGGAAAATGAAACGTTAAAAAACGATTTTCCAAAATGATAATCCGGATTTCCTGCTGTTTGACAAACCCGAAACCATCATTAGATTTTTATAAGAGTGTTTCATGTAAGGGATGATCATGTGACATTCCAGTGTGGGTTGAAAAATCTTGATATTTTATGGATGCAGGACGTTTGCCGACGGCAGGTCAGATAACGAATAGATAAACAGGATTGCAGGGATATTCGGGATCAAGATGCAAAAAATAATTTCTTTTATCATTGTAGCGGCGTTGATGTGCGCCTGCCAAAGCGGTAGTTCGCAATCCATGGAGGTTAATAAAAAAATGATAAAAATAAACGACGCAAAAAATGCGTCTGTGGCCACACTGGCCGGCGGATGCTTCTGGTGTGTGGCGTCCGACATGAAAAAACTGCCGGGCGTCGTGAGGGTTGTTTCCGGATATGCCGGCGGTACCGGGAAAGATCCCACATACGAAACCTACTCGGAGCAGGGATTCATTGAAGCCGTGCAAGTCTATTATGATCCAAAACAGGTGATTTACCAAAAAGTGCTGGAATATTTTCTAAAACATATCGACCCGACGGACCCCGGCGGACAGTTTGCGGACCGGGGACCGTCTTACCGCAGCGCCATTTTCTATGCCGACGATCGGGAAAAAGCAATCGCTTCGCAGGCTCTGCAGGCCATTAATGATTCAGGGAAGTTTAACAAGCCGGTTGTGACGGAAATCACGAAATTCACAAATTTTTATCCGGCAGAAGATTATCATCAGGATTATGACGAAAAAAATTCTTTACGCTACAAATATTATCGCAGCGGTTCGGGCCGGGAACGGTTTCTAAGGGAGATTTGGAGAGATGCAAAAACCTTGGCACCGCTGCAAGCGCCCCAATACAGCCGGCCCGCCGACCCGGAGTTGAAGAAAAAACTGACCCAAACGCAATATGAGGTCACGCAGAAGTGCTCGACGGAGCCGCCTTTTTTGAATGAATATGCGAACAATAAAAAAGAAGGCATTTATGTTGATGTCGTTTCCGGAGAACCGCTTTTCAGCTCGCTGGATAAATACGATTCAGGCACCGGCTGGCCCAGTTTTACAAAACCTCTCGAGCCTGGAAATGTTGTGGAAAAGGAGGACCGGAGCCTGCCGTCCCCGAGAACAGAAGTGCGTAGTAAACATGCCGATTCTCATCTGGGGCACGTTTTCCCCGATGGTCCGGGACCGGCGGGAACGCGCTATTGCATGAATTCCGCCGCCATGCGGTTTATTCCGAAAGAAAATCTGGAGCAGGAAGGATACGGAAAGTATCTGAAACTGTTTACATCAAAACGATAGGATCCAACGTCACGTTGAAAAAACAGCCGGGTCCGTGCAGGAATGTTCCAGATCCAACAGCATCAGTTTGAGATCGGATAATTTTTTCAGTTTTTTCCGTATGAGTGGAGAATTATGCTCCTGCTGCAGATCGTCATCCGCAACGTATTGACAAATGACGTTGATCGTATGCCGGACACGGAGAAGAAAGTTTTTTGCGCTGATATTTCCATAGGCAACATGATAAACAGAAAGGTTATCGGCAATTAATTTTTCGGTTTCGCCGGCGGCTTGCTTAAGCCATTCCAGGGTCATACGGCAGATCTGCGGCGTGATAGCGGGGGTAAAATCCCAGAGGGAGAGTGCCACCGTATATTTTATGAAAGGGATGTTGCTTCTGCACAGGACCAGATTTTCATACCGGGCAACGACCATATTGATCGTGATCAGCAAATTTTGAAAAGTGTCTTCAATATTGTTGTCTGTGGCGAAGTCTTCGTTTCTTAACCAGCCGATGCTGCGGAATATGCGCATGCTGATGTTTTTATAAATATGGTGTATGCCGGTTTTTACGGCATTGCTGCTTTTACCCGCGGGAATAATCCCGGCGGACAGCAGTTCGGACAGGCACAGGGTATAACCGAACATATAAAGAGAACTCAGGGTTTTTCCTGTTGCCGAAGCCGTCATATTTTTCAGAAAAGCATCATTGGCTTTCGCGAGCTGATCCAGCAGATCCTGCTTCCGGATTTTATGCCTGTCCGCCGTATTTTTCTCGCGGAGGTATTTTAAATATTTTATGCATTTGCCGAAATGCGCCACACCGATCTCATGCCAGATGTCACCCTCTGGTTCGCAATGATTCACAATAAAATTTCCTTCCGCTTCCGCACGCTCGAAAGACAGTTTGGTGGAAAGAAAATCCGATTGCGTTTGCGCGATGTTCGAATAGATCGTCATCCGCATTAATCTGGCTACCAGATTGAGCGGGTTGGTAAGCAGCAGGTTGGCGAGGACCGCATCCGCTTCGTGAGGCATCAGACGTGCGCGCAGAACTTTGGCGATTTCCGTTAGCAGCAGAGCGCTTTGCGGAAAGCGATGCATGGCTTTAATAGCCCCGAAAAAGCAATAGCCTGCCTGTTCAGGGAAATGCAACGTTCTTTTAAAGTCTTCGTAAGAGGGGTCAAAGATGGACCTGGGAAGCATTTTTTCTTCCAGCAGACATGGAATATAATCGAAGTAACTATAAGACAGGAAGTTGCTCACTGACCAGATGTCCCCGCTGTAACCGGTTGAACGACGGGAATTCTTTGCGTATAGTTCAAAGCCCGCCTTGACTGAAGCGTACAGGGCGCACATATGGGCAAAATCGGTCAGGTATATGCCCGATTCGGCATTCAGGCTGAATTCCAAAATTCGCTGAATGGTCAAATTGGCTTCCGTCATGATACCCGCGTGGATAATGATGGTCAATTTTTTCTGGGGGGTACTGTATTCGGACAACAGCCAGCGGGCGCTCATCTGATGGGCGACGGCCATGACGTTGCGGATGGCTTCATTGTAAAGCCTGTGTTCTTCCATCGGTCCGGGCTTCTTGGCGGTCCTTAAATTGAACCCAGATTCCGCAATAGAGCAGATTTCTATTGCGTAGCAATAGGGATTGGGTTGAAAATGCGTAAGGAAATTGATAGCATTGATTCATTCAGTCTCTGTAGCAACAGGAGTAAGACTTTCTTACG
>JAQVLL010000212.1 GCA_028704195.1 Smithellaceae bacterium | reverse complement strand
TCTTTAATGTTGCAGCGATGGCGTTGATGAAACCTTCCGTGTTCACTTTCTGGTTGGTTGATCTCTTCTCAGCCAGCAGCAGCAGATCGCCGGTCATGATTCCGCTTTCCACGGTCTCGATCGCCGCTTTTTCCAAATGATCGGCAAACTCGACAACATCCGGCGTACCGTCCAATTCGCCGCGTTTGCGCAGGCCTCCGGTCCAGGCAAAAATCAGCGCCATGGAGTTGGACGAGGTTTCCTCGCCTTTCAGGTACTTGTAGTAATGCTTCTGTACTGTGCCGTGTGCGGCTTCGTATTCAAACCAGCCGTTGGGAGACACCAAAACAGACGTCATCATGGCAAGCGATCCGCTTGCGGAAGCGATCATGTCTGACATCACATCGCCGTCATAGTTTTTCAACGCCCATAAAATACCGCCCTCTGTTTTCATGATCCGGGCGACCGCGTCATCGATCAGCGTGAAAAAATATTCAATACCGGCCCTGGAAAATTGATCTTTCCAGTTGGCCGCAAATTCGCAGTCAAAGATATCACGGAACCCGGCATCGTATATTTTGGAAATAGTATCTTTTGTTGAAAACCAGACATCGATTTTTTCGTCAAGTGCATACGTAAAGCAAGCCTTTGCAAAACTCAGGATAGATTGCTCCAGGTTGTGGTTAATTTGGACGATGCCTGCCGAAGGGAAATCCTTTACCAGGGTGGTTTGCGGACTGCCGCCGTCTGCGGGTGTGAAAACCACTTCCAGCTTTCCGGCCTGTGGAATTCCCAGCTCAAAATTGTTGTAAACGTCACCGTAGGCGTGGCGTCCGATGGTGATCGGTTTTTTCCAGGAGGAAACTCCAGGCTTGATATTATTCACGAGAATGGGTTTCCTGAAAACCGTCCCGTCCAGCATGGCGCGGATTGTTCCGTTGGGGCTTGTCCACGCTTTTTTGAGATGGTATTCTTTGACGCGGTCTTCATTGGGAGTGATGGTAGCGCATTTTATTCCGACTCCGTATTTCATAATGGCACGGGCGGCGTCAACGGTGACCTGATCATCCGTATCATCGCGGTGTTTGACATGCAGATCGTAATAGTCAACGTCCATGTCCAGATAGGGGAAAAGCAGCTTATCCTTGACCATCTGCCACATGATGCGGGTCATTTCGTCTCCGTCGATTTCGACGAGAGTTGTTTTTACTTTAATTTTTTTTGTCATGTACCCATCTTACTCCATAATTATTTATTGACCGCTACGGATATTGAGAGCGCCGCCGGCCAGGATCATCTGTTTTTGCCGTGATGATAATGTGTATCTAACAGGGAAGGAAATTCCCTTTGTCTTGTTTCGCACGATAAGCTTCCTGCCTTCCGTGATGGCTGTCTTCAATTCGGATATTTCCAGATCATCACCTTGGTCGATGGCGTCGTAATCACTGTCTTTAAGAAAATTCAAAGGCAGGATACCGAAGTTTATCAGGTTGGCGGCGTGGATTCTTTCCAGTGATTTGGCGATAACCGTGCGGACGCCGAGATACATGGGGCAGATGGCTGCATGTTCGCGAGATGATCCCTGTCCGTATGAGAGACCTGCAACGATAATGTTGTGCCCTCCTTTTTCTTTCAATGCCAGGGCACGTTTGGCAAAAGATGCATCTACGTTTTCAAATACGAATTCCGAATATCTGGGAATGTTCGAGCGGTATTTCATCCGCGCTCCCGCAGGGATGATATGATCGGTCGTGATTTTATCACCCACTTTGATCGTGACCTGTCCGGATATGATGTCGGGCAGCGGTGTACTGGAAGGAGGATCGCCGATATTCGGACCTCTGCAGATTTCGATATTGCTCTGTGTATGGTCCGGCCGGATGATCATGCTGTCGTCAATGACCAGATTCCGGGGCATTTGGATCTCCGGGTAATCCATCTTTAAATCACGCGGATCGGTAAAACGGCCGGTGATGACCGCAGCTGCGGCTGTTTCCGGACTGACCAGATAAACATCGGCGTCCATGGTTCCCGATCGTCCGGGAAAATTACGGTTCGATGTCCGAAGCGATACGGCGCCGGATTTTGGGCTCTGGCTGTTGCCGATGCAGAACCCGCATGCGTTTTCCATCAGCCTGGCACCCGAAGCAATCAAATCGGCCAGATATCCGTCACGTGCGAGATTATCCAGCACCTGACGGGAACCCGGTGACAGAATAAAACTCACATCCGGGTGAACCGTGCGACCCTTGAGGATTTTGGCAACGGTGACCAGATCCTTGTAGGAAGAATTGGTGCAGCTGCCCAGACAAACCTGATTTACGGGGATACCTTTCATGCCACTCACAGTGCCGATATTATCCGGGCTGTGCGGTCTGGCGGTCAGAGGTTCCAGTTGAGACAGATCAATATCAACAGTCCTTGCGTAAGCTGCATCATGATCTGCCTTCAATTCGGTGTAATCCTGTTCCCGCTGCTGCGAGCCCAGAAATAGTCTTGTCAGTTCATCACTCGGGAAAACCGAGGTCGTTACCCCGCACTCCGCTCCCATATTGGTGATGGTGGCGCGTTCCGGAACGCTTAGAGACGCAATTCCATCCCCGCTATACTCAAAAATAGTTCCGACGTTACCTTTTGTCGTGAAAATTTCCAGTACCTTGAGAATCACATCTTTGGCGGACACCCAGGGGGTCAGTTGCCCCTGCAGGTTGATTCTGATGACAGAGGGGCAGGCGAGATAAAACGGTTCGCCGGCCATTGCCTGTGCAACGTCGAGGCCGCCTGCGCCGATGGCAATCATTCCCAGTGCTCCGCAGGTGGGCGTGTGGCTGTCGGATCCAATCAGTGTTTTTCCGGGTTTCCCAAATCGTTCAAGATGCACCTGATGGCAGATGCCGTTGCCGGCGCGGGAAAGAACCACGCCGAATTTCTGCGCTACGCTTTGCAGATAACAGTGATCATCAGCGTTTTCAAAACCAATTTGAATAGTGTTATGATCAATGTAGCTTACAGACAGTTCCGTTTTTACTTTTGCCATATTCATGGCTTCAAATTGCAGATAGGCCATAGTGCCGGTGGCATCTTGCGTCAGGGTCTGATCAATACGAATACCGATTTCCTCCCCCGGTGTCAGATTTCCCGAAACCAGATGACCGGCAAGAATTTTTTCAACAATATTTTTTCCCATTGATCTTTACCTGTCCAAACCAGTAGTTGTTTTACGATTCCGTCATTTTGCCTTTCAGTTCCTGAAGGATTTCAAGACAGATGCTGAAGTTTCGTTTTTTACCGCTTTCGTGAAGTCCGAACGATTCGTTTATTCCCCATTGGATTGAGTTTCATATAATAAACTAAAGGGATAATCAACCGGCAAAACAAAATAAAAAAGGGGGCCGAAAGCCCCCAAATTTTCATGATATTTTTCTATGGCTACAGCGCGGGATCATGTGCCGCTTTTTTTAGCCAGACGCTTGACACGCACGGCCCTCTGAAACCTCTGCTGAAAATAGGGTTTTTCCAGGCTGTCAATACGCACGGATCTTGCCTTGTAGGATGCGTGAACAAATTTATTGTTGCCGATGTAAATGCCAACATGACCGATTGGTCTTTTGGTACGGAAAAAAACCAGGTCTCCCGCTTCCAGTTTGTCACGGTCAACGCGAACACCAATCATAGCCTGTTCACGAGCTGTACGCGGCAGGTTTATGTTGAAAAATTCATACATTTTTCTGACAAACGCGGAGCAGTCAATCCCCTGAACCGTCACGCCACCCATGCGATAGGGGACTCCCAAAAATCCGGTTGCGACTTTAATAAATAATTTTCTTTCATCCGCGGTGCCCCACTTCCCCAAAAACACCCCGTTGGATTCCGCTTCATAATCAAGGTCGTCTGATGATTCGGCTGTCAAGAGTTCATCCACTTCCTCGTCAAGGAGAATGTCGAATTCATCCTCTTTCGGGGGGGCTGCTGCGGAAAGGGCTGTTGTAGAAGGGGATGCTACAGAAAGCGTCATAGAGGGTTTTGTCTTCGATAATATAAGGGTGCTGCCTGCGCGAAGCTTTTTTGATTTCATGTTATTGAGCGCAGCAATCTGTTTTTGGGGAATGCCTGTTTTCTTTGAAATAGCGGAAAGGGTGTCGCCTTTTTTAACTTTGTAATGAAATGTGGACGTGGATTTGGATTTTGCGGAAATGGCAGAAGCAACCCTTTTTTTCTTTAGAGACAAAACCTGGCCGGGCTTGAGCTTATGGCCTTTCAGATTATTGACTTTTTTTATGGTTTGAACCTTGACGCCGTGTTTTTTTGAAATTTCGAAAAGAGTATCGCCTTTTTTAACCGTATACTGCGTTGCGTACGCATTTGAATGAAAGCAACACAAAAGAAAGAGAACAAATAAACCCGAAAGTACGCATATCCGCCGTTTCCTCATGAAGTACCTCCTTTTTTGCGGGGGGATCCATTTTGTTAACGGTGCACAGATTGCAGCGCAACGCTGCCAAGCTTCGAGAGCTTTGCACAACTCAACCCATTTTTGCCAGAGCTGGCCGTAATATTTGCCTGAGTTAATCGACCTAAAATAACAGTTAATATATTGATATTATTCATGATATGTCTTGACATGATCCTGGTT
>JAQVLL010000211.1 GCA_028704195.1 Smithellaceae bacterium | reverse complement strand
ATGCCGCAGGGTGAAACTCAGAGGACAATACCGGATGACGGGGTGGTCGCTCTCGGGGATCAAACATCACAGCAATCGCCTGAAAATACAGTGCAGGCTCCGGATGTTGATTTGCCCCGACTCGAAGGCCAGATCAACAGAAACTTAAGAGAGGCAGGGATCGACGGGGTTACGGCACAGGTGAATGATGCCGCGGTCGTGACGCTGAAAGGGGTTGTAAAAGACACGCAGAACCGGCAGAAAGCTCTTGAGATTGTCAAGACGTTCAAGGAGGTCACCCAGGTGAATGATATTATTTTCATCATTGAAAAGTGAGGACGATTTATGCAGGTATCTGATAAGGATAAAAAATTGAGGACTTCTTTACGACAGAGATTGGCTTTTGGCCTTATTATACTGGTTGTTGGTCTTGCCGGGTGTCCCGTGCCTTCCCCGAAGCCCGACCCCGTTAAACCGGCCGTTCCCCCTCCTGTCGTTCAGCAAGACAAGATTTCCGTTAAAAAACTTTCAATCAGTCCCTCTGTGGTTTCTCCGGGTGAGACGCTTCGCCGGGAATTGAGATATTACGTCTCCCCGGAGAAAACGGGGAGAATCAGGTTTACGGAAGTAATCATTATTTCGGGGAAAGCGGTCAATATGGAGCTTTCAAGAAAAGTGCTGGAGAAAGGAAGGGGAAACCATGTATCTTCTTTCCAATTCAAAATACCGAACGGATTGCCTTCCGGAGAGTACCGGTTAATCACCAGTCTGATCTTCGGGAAAGCCAGGAGAAAAGCGACCGGTCGCTTCAAAGTGAAATAATGGGGATTCTTTATAAAAATATCATAAAAAAGTTTTTCAACCATGTTCAGAAAAATCATTGGTCGAACCGGTGAGACCGGCTTCAACATGACCATCATTTTCCCGATGGTCATGTTGTTGTGCCTTGGCATACTCTTGATCTTCATGACAGACTTAATGTGGGCTGATTACCTATGAATAGTATTTTTATGCCAACAATGACCGACATACGCTTAAACATGACACTTTAATCCTTCTTTGAATTCAATCATCGAGACAGGCACTCTTTTATTTCATCAACGACTGGTGAGCTTTACGGCCATAAACACGTTCAAAGGCTTTGCAGAAGGGGCAAAGGTCTCCCTCAATCTTTTGGACAAACCAGAACGCGGCACCCTGCTGTTTTTTACGGGCATGTTTGCAAACCGGGCAGCTGACGCAGACTTTGGCCATTTTACGGTCCCTGTCTGTAATTTTATTCTTTCCAGATTTTCCAGCCGTATTCTTTTTTGACATGATTAAATTCCTCCAGAGCGCTTTTGTTGACAGGATGATCGTATCATTGACTCAGGCATGTTTCAGAACGATTCCTCCCACGATATTGGATACACTTTCACAGACATCAATCGCTTC
Organism: Smithellaceae bacterium; assembly: GCA_028704195.1. Classification (GTDB taxonomy): domain Bacteria; phylum Desulfobacterota; class Syntrophia; order Syntrophales; family Smithellaceae; genus UBA8904. The sequence goes on along the minus strand of JAQVLL010000211.1, from coordinate 3,205 downwards.
TTCCAGCCGCTCAAAGATTTCTTTCCATTTGAGCAGTTCAATGGCGTCATGTTCATTAATGAAAAGGTTGGTGATGATCGATCTTAAAAGGACATCTCCCGCGTTTTCCAGCGTGTGGATTTCCACACAGCCGTCCAGAATCATCTGGCTGTTTTTCATATTGCGTAATCCATGAACGACAACTTTAATTTTTTTAACAGCCAGCGAAAGAATTTCCGCCTGCTTGATAATTTCATCATACGGCCTTTTTACCTTATACATGTGGAGGCGAATGCCGACCCCTTCAATGTGGTCCAGGATGTCATCCATTTTATTGACCAGCGCGTATATGTCTTCGCGATCAAGGGGGGTCAGGAAGGTTTTGTGCATTCTTTCGTATGTTTTGTGTGCAATGCCGTCCGCTTCATGCTCGATTTCTTTGAGCCGGGAAACCCGGGCAGCGGAGTAATTATGATTTCGGGTCATTTCAAGGAAGAATTGACTGCCTTCATCAATCTTGTTGGCAAGTTGTTCAAAATAATCAAAGAAATTATCTTCTTTAGGAAAAAGGCGCACGGTCAATTTCTCCTTTTAAATTCCCCCAGGCTGGCATTGAGGTTTGCCGGGTTTTTTTACCACATGTTGAGTTTGCCGTCAGCAATTTTTGATCATTACCGTGAGAAATATTTTACAGGCCCATGTAGAAATATTCTAAGCAGAAGCCTGCTGTAATGACTTTGCCAGTTGTTGCACCTCTTCCCGATTCAGATTCAGATAAACCTTTCCTCCACCGGGATGCGCAAATGTAAGAAGTGCGCCGTTTTCCGTTCTGTCAACCTGCCACCTGGTTTCCGGGGGGAATTTTACCTCTGTGGAAAGCCAGTCAGCGGCCTCGAATTCGGCGATCTGAATCAGGACGCCAAAAGCATGGCGGGGGTGAATAAAAATTTCCTTCCAGACGCCCCCGGGATACTCGTTGTGGCCAAAGAAGGGAACTCCATGCTTTTCGAGATGGGACATGGCTTTGGCCAGATCCGGTGTCTGCAGGGTGATGTGGTGGACTCCTCCCTCTCTGTCTTTCAGAAAACCGTCCAGAAAACTTCCCTTCTCCGTGGGCGATATAATCTCAAGCCGCGACAGATCGCCAAGAGAAAAGAGCTGCCAGAAAAAACGGGTTGCAGGATCACTTGCCCCGGCGCCGGCAATGGCTCCCAGAATGTCACGAAAAAAATGTTCAGCCTTTCTCTGATCTCTTACCGCTATGGATACATGGTCAATGCGTGAAATCATCCTGCCCTCCTGACGGGTGTTATTTGTCTATTTTTGACCACATAAATAAAATATGCGGTCAGTCAACATCTGCTTAAATGGCAGAAAAAGAACCGGCCTTCCTTGCCCTGGCCACACCCAGCATGTACTCATCCATCGATTTAGCCATCTTGGGCACATAGGATCCCAGTGCCATGGTGAGGCAGCCCTCACGGTCATCTTCGGTAACAAAGATCACTCTTTTATTTTCCGCCGCGCCTTTGAGGATGCCCGCCGCCGATTGTTCCGGTGTGATGGCCGAGTCGGGGATCGGGCCGCCGCCCCAGATGGCCGTTGCAACGGTGCCCGGGATAACGGTGGAAAATCGGATGCCTTCATCCCAGTATTCATAGCGAAGCGAGGTGGTCAGAGCCAGCACGGCCGACTTGGTAGACGAATACATGCTCTGATAGGGGAAATGAACGTAGGCAATGCCGGAAGCGGTATTGGCGATATGTCCACTCTTTTGTGCCTTCATGTATGGCAGGGCTGCGCGCACGCCATAAATTACACTGTAGAAATTGATGGCGAAAGCCTTTTCCCATTTATCGTTGTCCTGCTCCTCAAAAGCACCGGACAGGCCAAGACCGGCATTGTTGAAAAGCAGGTCGATTCGTCCCCCACCAAATGCGGCCGCCGTGTCCACCATGGCTTTGACACCGTCTTCCGAGGTCACGTCGGTTTTTACTCCCTTCACTTTGCCAGGATACTTTTCGCTCAGCCGGGCAACATGTCTTTTGAGGTTGTCCTCGCTGATGTCCGCAAGGGTAACCGCCCTGGCACCCATTTCCAGCATGCCTTCCACCAGCGCCAGCCCGATGCCCGAAGCGCCGCCGGTCACTGCCGCCGTTTTATTTTCATAATATTCTTTCATGGTGATCCTCCTTGTTTTTTTATCAGATTTCCTCCATGACCTTGTCATGAAATTGTTTCACCGTCATGCCGCCGCTTGTCAAAGTATGGTTGAACATTTGGTGCAGGAATTGTTCATTTGCTTCAGGATTCTCTTTGGTGTCCCGATATATCCTGCGGGCCGTGTCCACAATGGGCAGCACAATCCTTTCCTGCTCGATGCCGTCGAGAATCTCGATGCCGGCCTGATCGATGCTGATGGCGTCGGGCGGTATGTTTTTGGGGTCGCCGAATATCTCTGTGGCGACCTCAGCCGGGCACACCACCGTTACCTTGACGTTGAAAGGGGCCAGCTCGTAGCGCAGACATTCGGTCAGACCACGCACGGCGCATTTGCTGGCCACATAAACACTTTGTAGTGGCAGCGGTACAATCGCGGCCACAGAGGCGATATTGACGATATGCCCGCTTTCCCGTTTAAGCATGTACGGCAGCACCGCCTTGACGCCGTGAATCACGCCATACAGGTTGGCATCGATGACTTTCCGGATATTGTCCATATTCTCCGTTGCGAAGAATCCGCCCCAGCCCACGCCGGCGTTGCTGAAAATGTAGTCTACAGGGTGTGTTTCCTCAACCCGGGCGATGAGAGACTGGAAAGCTTCATAATCGGTGACATCCAGCTGTTCGGCGCGGACTCTGTTGCCGTATTCGGACAGAGATTCCCCGGCTGCCAGAATTTTCTTCTCCGTTCGTCCAACCATATATACGGTGGCGCCTCTTAACAGCAACTGTCGGGTGATTCCCAGACCGATGCCGGAACCTGCACCGGTGACAACACATACCTTGTTTTTGAAAAGTTTGTTTCTGTCTTCCATCGTGAGTCTCCTTTTCAGCATATGCAATCAAAAATACAAAATGAACATTCAGGACGTTCCTGTTTCTTTTCTTTTATTCCCCTGGAAAATTCCCATGTTCAGGGGAATTTACGTGCCATTGCCCGCATCACACTGCATTCTATCCAGCAGAACAAGGAGATGCAGCAAATATAAAAGAACGCATCCAT
>JAQVLL010000210.1 GCA_028704195.1 Smithellaceae bacterium | reverse complement strand
CCGCGTATTGGTACCCATCTCCAAAACAGCTATTTCGTGTCGGCCGGTCATCCGGAAAATGGTGTGCGGCAAACCGATCAGATTATTAAAATTCCCCTCCGTCTTGAGTACTTTTCTTTCCTGCTGGAGGATGCATGACAGCATTTCCTTGGTGGTCGTCTTGCCGGAAGAACCGGTCAGACCGATCACAGGAAAGGAAAAACGCCTGCGGTATGCCTGCGCCAGATCACCCAGCGCCTTCAGGGTATCTTTCACTTCAACCACACAGGCGGATCTCCCTACCGTTTCCGGATTGATCCTGCCGATATCGTGAACGACTACGCCAATTGCTCCGGCATCCACCGCCTTCTGCACAAAAGCATGGCCGTCAAAATTTTCTCCTTGGAGAGCAAGGAAAAGGTTTCCCTGTTCAATCTTTCTGGAGTCGGTGGAAATGCCGCAAATCGTTTTCTCTGTGTTTCCGGCAATCAGTTGTCCTCCGGTCACTGCCAGAATCTCCTCAACGGGAAACATCGGGGATGTAGCGTCCGAAGGATCATCCTCCCTTGATAGAAGCGCCTGTTTTGCGACAATCCGGTCATCAAATGGAATTTTTTTTGTTCCGAAAATCTGATAGTCCTCATGGCCTTTGCCGGCAATCAGCACAATATCCCCGGCTTCGGCCAGAATGACCGCTTCGGTGATCGCAGACTTCCTGTCCGGAATTACCATATAGGCGTTCATGCCCTGCGGCAATTCTGGATGATCGGGTGAGACCTGCACGGTCTTTTGCCGGTTGATACCCGCCTCAATCTCACCGATAATCGTCAGCGGATCTTCTTTGCGAGGATTATCGGAAGTTATGATGGTCAGATCGCTGTAACTGGATGCCGTTTCACCCATCAGGGGCCTCTTGGCGCGGTCGCGATTACCACCGCAGCCAAAAACAGTCAATATTCTTTTTTGCCTGAGGTTGTCTAAATTCTGCAGTACCTGTTTCAATGCATCCGGCTTGTGTGCGTAATCAACAAAAACATGTACACCGGCCGTCGAATCGATTCTTTCCACACGTCCGGGCACCGGGGACATATGATTAATTCCCGCTTCGACGGCGGAAGTCGCAATACCGAGGGCGGAGGCGGCGGAGGCGGCGGCCAGTATATTGGACAGGTTGAATCTGCCGATAAGCCTGGACGTCACGGCTATTTCCTCACCGGACAGACGGATTTTCGCCCGGATACCTTCCAGCGTTATTTCCTCGCTGACGACTGACGCCTCATTTCCTTTTTCCAAACCGTAGGACATCGCAGGCGTCCCGATTTCACCAAGCAGCCTTTGTCCCCAGGGATCATCCCTGTTGATCACCATTTTTCGCGGATTGTTTTTTTTGCTTTGCGGCAGGATCTCGGCAAAAAATCTTTTTTTGGCCCGGAAATAATCCTCCATGTCGTGATGGTAATCCAGATGTTCCGGACTGAGATTAGTGAAAATGCCAAGGTCGAAGGCACAATCATCAACTCTTTTCAAATCAAGCGCATGCGAAGATATTTCCGCGATCACATGCGTCACACCGGAGATCTGCATCTCGCTCAGGATTTTCTGCATTTCAAATGATTCGGGCGTGGTGTTTGGCGCCGGCATGATTCTGCCATCGTAACGGTAATTGACGGTCCCCAGAACTCCGCATCGGAATCCGGCGGCAACCAGGATGGATTCGAGCAGGTAGGCAACAGTCGTCTTCCCGCTTGTCCCGGTGATGCCGATCAGCGTCAACCGGGAAGACGGATGGCCAAAAAAATTTTTGGCAAGACGGCCCAGCGCAATCCGGCTGTCGGGCACCCGGATTGCCGTGATCCCCTCCGGCACGTGGATATCTTTTTGATGAACAATAAAACGTGCACCGTTATCGAGAGCCTGCCTGATAAAATCGTGGCCGTCATGAACAATCCCCTGGATCGCAACGAAAAGAGAATCCTTTTTGCATTGATCTGCGACATAACAAACGGACGACACGTCGCCGATTGGATCGGTCGTATGTTCGCTGATATCGACGCCTTTTAGTAGTTGCCGCAGTTCCATCATTCCTTCTAATTGTTCATTGTAAATTCAATTTTACATACACGTTCATTCCCTAAAATTGATCCGGCAGACGGCACCTGCTGGACAGCCCATCCGCTGCCCGAAACATGTAAATCGATCGATCTGGCTTTCGCCAGTTTCAATGCCTCCCGAATGGTCAAACCTTTAAAATCCGGCATCATGAATTCATCATCAAGCGGATATTCGGTCACAACATCGACCAGGGAACTGTCCGCTGTTACCAGCTGTAAATTTTGGGGCTCCTGTGGTTCAAACTCCGGTGTTTTGCGAATATTTGTCTTGTAACAATTGAGAATCTGTTCGCCGATATTTTTAAAAACCGGCGCGGCAGCAACACCGCCCCACTTGTCGCGTTGCGGTTCATCCAGAATAACCACAATGACAACCTGCGGGTTTTCGGAAGGGAAAAATCCGATGAAAGAGGTGCGAACTTTTTCCGACGAGTACACCCCCCTCGCAAAATCAAATTTCTGTGCGGTCCCGGTTTTGCCGGCAACAGCCACATTGGCAATATGAGCCTTATTTCCGGTGCCGTCTTCGGCGCCGACCACCTGCGTCAGCATGGCCGACATCCGTTTTGCCGTTTCATGAGAAACAACCCGTCGCACCATTTCCGGCGCATACATTTTAATCGGGTTGTTATTTTTGTCCGTCAGGCCTCGTACAACACGAGGTTTCATCAAAACACCATCATTGGCAATCGCCGACATGGCGGTAATCAGCTGAATGGCGGTGACCGAAACACCCTGACCGAAACCAATGTTCGCCGTATCCACCCTCGTCCAGTTCTTCGCGGGCCTCAATAACCCGGCCGCCTCACCGGACAAATCGATTCCTGTCCTGGATCCAAAACCAAAATTTTTAAGGTAGGCATAGAACTTTTCACGGCCGAGTTTTTCGGCAATCTTTGCAGAACCGATATTACTAGAATACTTCAGAATATCGCGAACGGCCAAATAACCGTGACGCTTCCGGTTGGCTTCACGAATCACCCGATTGGCAACCTTATACTCACCGTTTTCGCAATAAAACATGTCCGACTCACTGACCAGTTTTTCCTCCAACGCGGCGGCAACCAGAAAAGGTTTAAAGGTTGAACCGGGATCAAAGGATTCCGTAATCGCCTGGTTTTGCCACATATACGGCTTCAGCCTTTTGATATTGTTGGGGTTGAACCCTTTCTCATTTGCCATGGCGAGAACCTCGCCCGTTTTCGGATCCATGACAATTGCGATGCCGCCTTTCGCACCTTTATCCAGCACGGCTTCCCTCAGATGAGATTCCACCAGGTACTGCATTCGGCTGTCAATGGTCAGAACCAGATTGGCGCCCTCATCTTTAGGGAATCGATCGCGCTCCACATGCAGGAAAAGTTTTTTTCCTTTGGCGTCTCTGGCCCAGGTCAGTTTTTCCGGAGTTCCTTTTAAATATGCGTCATATTTTCTCTCGAGCCCCTCCAGGCCTTCGGCATCAAATCCGGAAAACCCGATTAGATGGGCGGCCAGTGGCCCGTTCGGATAAAACCTCTTTGGTTCCTTGATCAGAAATACCCCTTCGATGTTGGCTGCTTCCACCTGAGCCGCTTGCTGGGAAGATATTTTTCTGGCCAGCCAGCAGAAACTCTTCGGCTTCGAGATTCTTTTATAGATCGTGGATTGATTGGTCTTGAGAATGGCCGCGATCTGTCGGGATACTTTTGCCGGATCGTTTATTCTTGTGGGATCTGCGCATACGGAATCGGCCAATACTGACATGGCCAGCTTTTCTCCGTTGCGGTCGTAAATCATCCCCCTTTCCGGATGCAGTTTTAACGTGGTAATATGCTGCCTCTGGGCAAGCGTTTTTAATTTCTCACCGGAAAGAACCTGTAACTGAAAAGCCCGGGACAATAATGCGATAAACAAAATCAAAAAAATTGCCAGAAGGCTTGCCAGCCTGAATTTCAGCCATTTTTTTGAGCCTGCCGTCATACTCACTCCCCCGTTTTCTTTAAAACAATCACCTGTTCCGCATCGGGATAAGACATCTGCAGTTTATTTCTTGCGATATCTTCAATTCTCTGCGGTGCTTTGAGCATTGCTAATTCGAGCTTTAGCCTCTTTTGTTCTTCCAGTAAGTTTTCTTTGGCATTCAACGTTGCTGCGATCTCATATTCCAGTTTTGTCATGCGGATATGCGAACCGACATAAATTACTGCAACAAACATCAGAACAAGAGCCACCACAATAATGGTTGGATACTTCACCCCGAAAGAAGGGGCGCCTGTTTCTTTCATCTGCCTGCCGCGCGGAATTGCCTGAGTTCCTGCTGTCTGCGCCATTGTTAAATCCTTTCCGCCACGCGCAGCTTCGCGCTGCGGGCACGGAGGTTCTGAAGCGTTTCCGCCTCAGAAGGCACCACCGCTTTACGTGTTAAGACTTTCAAAACAGCCTTTTTGTTGCAAACACAGTAGGGGAGATCCTTCGGACAGACACAGGTTGCCGCCATATCGCGAAAGGTATTTTTTACAATCCGGTCTTCCAGCGAATGAAAGGAAATAACCCCGATGCGTCCGC
>JAQVLL010000209.1 GCA_028704195.1 Smithellaceae bacterium | reverse complement strand
GATAACGCGTACTTGATATTTTCTAAAATTTCTTCTTCAAGATTGTCATTAATCAGGGCCGAAACATCAAACAGGAGGAGGATAAAAGGTTTTTGAGAGCGATCCGTTCGCTTTTTTTCCAAATGCAGCAGATGGTGAAATTGAGATTTGTCGTAAAACGGGTAATGCTCTTCAAATCTATTTTCTAACAGCATTGGTAACAATTTCGAGCCGTTGAGATTGTTACTCTTTTTTGTTCGTTTCAAAATACTCATCATGCCATTTCCCATGTAAGGTCAATTAATAATAAGCAGTTTTCGTTAATAAAAAATCAAAATATTCTGTCCTCAAGAAGCACACTTCTTCAAATGAAGAATCAAGTTATATGCCAGATAAGGGAACAGATATCATCAGATAGCTTATCATATTGATATCTATCAATTATTTATTTCATATTAAGTTTTAAAAAATTAAAGGAGAGGGGGTCGCCTTGTTAAATTTACGTTTATTCACAAAAAATGGTGGCATATCTACATTTTTTGTAGGTGCCGTTGTGTAACAACTTGTTATGCAATAATGGATATATGGTCAATCATCACATTATTTCCGTGTTACAAGTTTCAATAACATCGTTTTGATATCTTTGAGAATAAATGCCGCTTTTTCCCAGTTATCCGGTTCCGGATGTGTTTTGGAATAATGATAATCATGATAATAACGGTTTGTTCCAAAATGCCTCTGGATTAAAGCCTTTGTCCGGTATTCCATACTGTTTAGTACGATACCCATAATCTTATCTTTGTTCAGCAATTTTAAAGCCTGCTGGATCGATTCACGCGGTGTCTTACCGGATTTGATGACCAGCAGAATTCCATCTGCCATTTCAGTAAGAACGGTCGGTTCAGTGGTTGCCAGAAGAGGTGAACAATCGAGAATGATATAACGATCCTTATACCGGGATTTAAGCTCCTGAAGAAGGTTTTTCATTCTTTCTGATCCGATCAGTTCCACCGGGTTTTCCTGGAGGGGGCCTCCGGCAATGATATTAAGTTTGTCAATAGATGTCTTGATTAGCAAGTCCGGAATTTCTGTTTCTCCAAGCAGATAATTCGACAGTCCTTTTGTATCCTTTAAACCGAATAATCTCGAAACCGATGGGTTACGAAGATCGCAATCCACGAGAAGCGCATGGCTTTGCATCTCAACGGCAATGATAATCGCCAGATTAATGGCGATAAGGCTTTTTCCTTCCCCGGACAAAGTACTTGTAATCATGATTGTTTTTGGAGAATTCTGTTGATTGGGCTGGATGATGTGCGTCCTGAGACGCCGAAACTGTTCCGTTACCATCGAGGATGGCGCAAAGAATGAAACAATTTTATTGTCTAAAACCTGATTTTCCGGATCGGTAACAATCGCCGGTTCTTCTTTTTTCTGATCAGCGGTTTTTTCCCGTTCCAGCTTCTGCAGCACATCAAACATTTTACCCATAAAGCTCTATCTCCATTCAGTTAAGAATATACCATATAAATGAAGCTATCAGAACAGCAATAAAAATGACGGATAGAATGATAGCCGGTAAATTATGTTGGTTCTTCCGCCGGTGGCTTCTTGCACCACTTTCGAGGTCTCCGATGACGTTTTTTATGATTTCTTTATTAATTCTGTACTGTTCAGTCGCAAATCCCGTCAGCAGGGCATTATCGCAAACAATATTGATCAGGCGGGGGATGCCTTGTGAATAGTTGTAGATTTCCTTAATGGCGGATTCATTAAATATGGCAAGTTTTTTGGCTCCCGCCCGCTTCAAACGATATAAGATATATTCTTTGGTTTCTTTATAGGGCAGCGGATGAAGGTGATAGCGAACGGTTATTCTTTGCTTTAAGGGAAAGAATTCCGGTTTCGCCAGAGTGTCGTCAAATTCCGGCTGTCCCAGCAAAATGACGTGGATCAGCTTGTACTTGGCGGTTTCCAAGTTCGTCAGCATCCTGACTTCATGGAGCAGATCAGGGGCAAGGCTTTGTGCTTCATCAACAATGAGAAAGACTTTTTCGTTTTTCGTGAAGCAGTTCAAAAGGTAAATATGCAGCGCCGCTAGACTTTGTCCCCGGGTTTTTAAATTTTCCGTCGGGATGCCCAGATCGCTGCAAATGTAGTTGAGGAAATCCGCTTTCTCAATCATGGGATTAAAAATATAACAGGTACGGACATTGCCGTCGAGGTTGCTGAGTAGTTTGTGAGCCAGTGTGGTCTTGCCCGTGCCTGCCTCGCCGGTGATGACACTGAATCCCTTGCGTTCTCTTATGGCGTATTCAAGATAGGCCAAGCCTTCCCGATGCACCTCACTTAGATATACATAGGAAGGATCCGGCGTGATTTCGAAGGGTTTTTTCTTGAATCCGAAAAATCTCTTGTACATGATCAGGCGATTTCGTCCTCGATTTTGGGAATGGTTGCAAGCACCTTGATCCCCAGCGTGATTTCAACGTCTGTGGCATCATAAAATGAACGATCCATCTGCTCCCGCAGAAACACCGCCGCAAAACCTGCGCCCAGGCCGGCAAGCAGACTGATGAGCATGGTTTTAGGAATATCCGGTGAGAATGGCTTTTCCGGCAAACGGGCCGGATCGATAACCCTGAATTGTTCGCCCTTCTGGCGTCTCTCCAGATTCTCGGCCTGTATGGCTTCCTGGTTTTTTTTCAGAAGAGTCTCATAATTCTGCTTGGTGCTGTTGTATTCGCGCATCAGGGCGGCCATGTCCTGTTCGCGGGCCGGTGATTTTTCTATTCTGGTCATGTACATTTCGATTTGTCCCGATAAATTGGCGGATTCACGTGCCAGCCGCCTGATTTCCAGTTCGGCATGGTCCAGTTGGCTTCTGAGCTCACTATAACGGGTATCTTTGCGGACCTTTCTTGTTTCAGACCCGGATGTATGGCTTTCCGGATCAGAGTACTTTTTCTTAGCCGCGATGACATCGGGATGATTCTCTGTATATTTCGCTCTGAGATCTTCGAGCTCGACAGCGGCGGGCATTTCCATCAGCTGCTTCTGAATGACCAGCTTGCGGTCCTGCGCAGCGCGCAGGCTCTCACCCACTTTCAGACTTTGATTCTGCAGTTGTTCGAGAATCTTGATGTTTGCTTCGCGCTGCTCCGGCAGTTCACCCATGTGTTTTGTTTTATAGGCTGTAACGGACGTTTCCATTTCATCCAGTTTTTTCTTGGCTGCTTTCAATTCAATGGACAGAAATTCCGTTGTGCCGACCGCCTGCTGTTCCCGGAGGCGAAGATTTTCTTCGATAAACAGGGATGCCAGACGGTTGGCAATGGTGGTGACAACCTGAGGGTTGTCCCCGATAAAGCTAACGGTGAAATATCCCTTTTCGTCTTTTTTGGTGGGCAGCTCGACATTGATGTTGTTCCGCATGAGGTCAACCAGTTCCTCTTTGGAAAGGCTTCGGCTTTCCTTTTCATAAAGCTTGTATTCGGCAATGATCTGTTCCAGTCGGGTCCGGCTCATGACTTCCTGCGCGATGGATTGCAGGCGTTCCTCCACCTTGGAGGTGACAGTGGCCTGCACAAAAGCCTCCGGCACACGCTGCGGTGTGACAAGAACCAGTGTAGAAGCCTTGTATCGCTTGTCTGCGGCAACCGAGTAAATGGTAGCAACAAAAACAATCAGCACAAAAGGAATGATGAGGTACCATATCCTGCGATGCAGTATTTCTATGTATTCCTGTAGGGTATATTTTTTTTCCGGATTGATCATACCTGCTCCTCTGTTGCTATTTTGATGTTTGCTATAGTGTGGTGCTTCATTATAATCTTGTCATGTCGACCAACGGGAGATATCTTTTACGGATTTATTAAGATTTCTCACGGAGTTTATCCTGAGCATAGCCGAAGGGTTCGAAACGAGTGACCCAAAGGGTTATGACAGTAGTGTAATGTTTTTACTAAAACCTAGTATGTTGCCGTAACCATCAGCATTGCCCTGTTTTCTTTATATTCATTTGTCGCTTCATATATATAATTGGTATTGTTTTGAATGTACGCGTATTCAAGAGATACTTTCAGCCACTTTAAGGGAGTGTAGGCAATATTGGCGCCCGCGCCCCAGGTGGTATTACGCAAACCGGTGTCTGAACCGGATTCTTCCTCCGACCGCTCAATTCTTCCCAGGCATCCGATGGACAGTCTTCTGTCCAGAAAATGGGTGATGGTTCCCGTGGCCCGGTAGAATTTTCTGAATCCCAGGTTCTGTGATGTGAAATAATCCAGTACATATCCGCCCTGTACGCTGAGACGATATTTGGTTCGCTCGCCATTCTGAATAACGTCCGCCTTAAAGCTCACGCCACCATCCCGGTTGATGCCGGCTTCGGGTTCCAGCCAGTAATACCCGGCTTCTGCCGAAGCCGTCAGGGTCTGACTGAACAGATAGGATATGCCAACGGATGTTTCATAGATTTGATAATCCAGCAGGTCCTCTGTAAAGGTCTGTAAAGTATAAGCGCCTTTTAATGAAGCGGTTGCCCTGGGTGTGAAGCGCAGCAGGTAGGCTCCGCTAACCCTGTGGCCTTTTAAATCGGGACTCGCTTCAAAATGACCGTTGGTGTAACCGTAATCCAGCTGGAAACCGTGCTGTTTGTTCAAC
>JAQVLL010000208.1 GCA_028704195.1 Smithellaceae bacterium | reverse complement strand
AGCGTCCATTACAACACTGTACAGTTCGGAAACCAACATTGCCAAGAGCCTGGCGGAAGCCGATCTGGTCGTAGGTGCGGTTTTGATTCCGGGAGCAACGACTCCCCTGCTGATCCGGAAGGAACACTTGAAAATAATGAAGCAGGGTGCAGTGATCGTTGATATCGCGATTGACCAGGGAGGATGCTGCGAAACTTCAAAAGAAACCACTCATGACAACCCGGTCTTTCTGGTAGACGATATTGTGCATTACTGCGTCGGAAATATGCCCGGCGCCGTTCCAAGAACCTCTACTGTCGCACTTGCGAATACCACTCTCCCCTATGGATTGATGATTGCGGACATGGGGCTGGAAAAAGCGTGTGAGCTAAACGAAGGACTGGAAAAAGGCGTCAACATATTCCAGGGGAAATGTGTCAACAAAAATGTTGCGGAAAGCCTTGGCCTGGGATTCACGCCTCCCAATGAATTAATGCAGTATAAAATGCGTTGCGCATCCAGCATCTAACCGACACGGATCTTTACAACCATAGACTCTTTTTCGTGTTTCAAATGGAATGGGTCCCGGAAATATTCATTCAGTCCTTCTGTAAAGATCGGTTGTGGCAATCATCGACACAAAACGATCAGGAACCGGTCAAATCATTCAGGTAAAGGATGGCTCAATAACTCCATCGTGGTCTTAAGAAACGGAAACACCGAGGAAAAACCGCAAAATATTTTGAGGAAAATCATCTGGGTCATGAATCCCAAAGCAAGTTTCTGGAGGTATTATGCCTTCTGCCCGGCGTATGGCATGGACATCCGATCCTTTTACACCGGAATCACCTGATACGGATCACTGTAATTTGAGCGTTGCTGGAGATAGGACAGAAGATGATCATAAATTTGGTCGATTCTGGCAGATGCCGGTAGAGCATCCCTGATTTTTTTCAGGTAACTCCGCTCCTGTATGACCTGGAAAGCGGGCTGAAAATTAATATCATAAATCCAGGCCATCTGAAGAAGCTTGAAATCATTGAGCGACTTTAATTGCTGCATCCTGATCATTTTGCCATTTTGGAGACTGGCCAGGATATCATCAGATATAACCGGTGAATCGGGCAGATCCAGTTCAATGGCATTGCTTTTCTCCCCGGGGCCTGCACCGTAATAGCTTGTCACCACATTAAAAATATCAAGTTTATCAGCGTCCCTGAGCAACCTGCTGAAATACATGCAGATAGGGTTTTCGTCATCAGGAATGTTCAAGCGGTTATGAAAGGAAATTGCTTTTATAATCAAGTCACGGGTCTCTTCGTTTAATGCTGCCAGCGTGTTCTTTTGCTGAAGCACGTTTACACTCAGTTGGGCGTGGTTCTCTGATTTGTTGTCCACAAATGTATGATGACGGGTGAATTGCTCAAAGCGGCCCAGATCATGAAACAGGGCCATTGCCTCGGCAATCCTCAAGGCGTTTTGGCTCATGCCGAGCTGCCAGCCAATACCAAGAATTTCACCGCAAACCCTCAGGGAATGCTTTTCCTTCAATTCCATGGCCTGCTGTATGACAGGATCAGGGCCATAGAATGACCGGACATGATGAGCAAACCAATTTTTCAAATGATTCAATTCAGTTTCTGATAAGAAATAAGGAGTTCGAATTACCATGATTTTTCCTATACCGGCAAAGCGCACTAGCATAAAGGCACAAAAAAAGCAAACCTTGACCATCTTCAACCGCACGATTGAATGCTGCTAGCCGGAAAACCAGGCTGACGCAACAAATGCAGTTTTGAGATGAATTATGGACTGCAGATTATTTTTCGTAAATTATTGATATGTGATTCAGGATTTATTTGCTTCCAGTCCGGCTTATTAAATGGGACATGAACGATTATCTTATAATTTTTATCGTAGAAAGTTTTGGACAAATAGCGGGACATCCTTTTTTTGCAATCAATTTCATTTAAATAGGTCATCTGAGAGAGTCCCTCCCAGTTTTCGGTTAATGGCCCGGTCTTTATCAGACCCTTCATAAATTTCCCCCTGCTTTCATCAGAAAAAATATATTTCGTCCATACCTGGAATATATTGCCGGGTTGATTCTTTATGTGGGCCTTGTCATATAAAAGGACACCTCCATCATGGGTCGTTCCGTATTCCACCCAATCCGATGTGCTCGTAACCGAAACGGAAGACTGTTTTTTCGTTTTACTTTTCCCGCAGCCGATAGTAACAGCAAGCACAAATACCATTGCCACCGCCACAGCTATGTTGTTTGGCTTCAGCATGATTTCCGCCGCACTTTGCTGTTACTCTTGTATATAAGGCTCAACGAGTTCATCCCATTCCTTTTCCGTTTTACATTTCTTTTCATAGACAAAACAATAAACGCCATCGGAAGAGTACATCCCTCGAAGATTTGATTTGTCAACGTCATATAAAATCTTTCGTTTTGTTACCGGGTTGTAGAGCAACATATAGCATTTATTCCGTTTCTTATTATAATGACTTGCGTAAAAACCGGAATAAATCGGATCGTAGCTTTTCTTGAAAAACTCTTCACTTTTCTTGCCGCATTTTGCCTGCAGTTGATCATCCTCTTTATTGTTGTCCCCGCATCCGGCAAAAATAAACAGGATAACTAGAAAAAACAAAAGAATATGATTCTGAAACAGCTTCATACAACCCCCATCAATGAACACACACATGGATCAAGATGAAACCAGCAATTAAATATTATTGGTTTAAGTGAAACACATCTAAGGCACTTTTTCAAGGTGAATGCTCCTGCATTTCCTGTTCGAGGGCAACATATAATATTTTTTGTACATTTGATCAGTAAATAAGCGGATAATTGTCGATCCCCGGCAGTGAGGCAAATCTTTTGATTGAATTTTGTAAAGGTAAAGAAGTTAGTTACAAAGCCATTGCCTCTACCAACAAAAAGTTTTCTGCAACTTCGGCCGGTCTACCCATAAGCCTGCACCTCTTTTGAAATTTTGTATCATCGATCCATGCGCTCAGGTAACGATGAGGAGTTGAAGATCGCATACATTCGTACCGGTGGATCCGGTAATCAAGAGGCTCCCGGTTCTGTGAAAGAAATGATAGGAGTCATTGGCCGACAGGTATTGTTCCGGTCTGATCTGTTCATCCTCGATGATCTTCAGTATACGGGGAAGGACAAAAGCCCCGGCGGCATCGGTGGGACCATCGATCCCGTCCGTGCCCGCGGACAGGAAGAAGATGCCCTCGAGGCTGCCCGTAGCATCAAGAACGTCCGTGAGGAACGCAAGGGCAAGTTCCTGGTTTCTCCCTCCCAGTCCGGGTTCCCTGATGGTCACGGTGGTTTCTCCTCCGGCAACGATAAAGGCAGGCCTTGTCATCTCAGACGCACCCCGTCTGAGATCCATTGCCATGGAAGCAAAGAGGTGAGCCATCTCACGCGCCTCGCCCGTGAGCGATGAGGTTATCAGACGGGTATGGTACCCGAACCTGCGGGCGTGTTCGACAGCTTCCCTGCAGGCAGCCGTGTTGTTTCCCAGAATGATGTTCGATACCTTTCTGAAAATCGGATCTCCCGGCTTGGACGTTTCGGGAATGAGGTCCTGCAAGCCTGCCCGGAGGACCTCCTTTACCGGTTCAGGGAGCTTTGCGGCGATGCCATACTTCTCCACCACAGCCAGCGCCTGGCCAAAAGTAGTGGTGTCCGGAGCCGTGATGCCCGAGGCGATGGTGTCGATGCGGTCGCCCATTACGTCTGACAGAATGAGATTGACCAGTCTGGCAGGAAAAGCGGCCCGGGCAAAGCCGCCCCCTTTGACACGGGAGAGGTGCTTCCTGATGCAGTTGATTTCCCGGATATCCGCTCCGCACCCGAGCAGGGCTTCCGTGGTTTCCTGCAGGTGTTGAAGGGTGATCCCTTCCCGCGGCAGGCAAAACAGAGCCGAACCACCGCCGGATACAAGGTTTATGATGAGGGTCTTCTCGTCGGCGGTCTGGGCCATGGAGTAAAGCTCGAGAGCCCCACGGACGCTGTTTTCGTCAGGAATGGGGTGACCTGCCTCCATAACCCTGATTCTTTCAAGCTGTCCCCGCTGCCCATACTTCGTAATTACCGCACCGCTGGTTATCCTGTCCCCCAGGATCTCCTCGATGGCAATGGCCATTTTCACAGATGCCTTTCCTATGCCCGTGACGAGGACCTTCGGGTAGGCTTTCAGGTCAATGGCCAGATTCTCGTATACTCCCGTGATCTCCAGGGTGTCCCGCCGGGTCTTCAACCTCTCCCTGACCATGAGGATGGGATCGACTTCCTCAAGTGCCTTATGAAAAATGGCATGAAGATCTGCCTCAGGATTCATCAGATCACCTCCATGGAGTTTGCATATATTGAACATCCTGCCATACCTTTAGCTACCGGCGCACAATAAGGTCCTTCCGGAATCACGGCAAACGTGCACCCCTTTCCTGCCAGATGATCAACGATTTTCTGCAGCTTTTCGGCAACTCTGTCCGATGCGGCCTCGATAACCTTCACGCCCAGAAATGAACTGTGGGCAGAAACAATTCCATGGGTAATCAAATGAATTTTATCCCATTGCGTTTTCTCATAGATTCTGGCCTGCATCTGGATCTGCCATTGGTCTTTTATAATGTTGTCTGACC
>JAQVLL010000207.1 GCA_028704195.1 Smithellaceae bacterium | reverse complement strand
TGTCAGGCGCGGCTGAAGAATGCCGTAGCCTGCGCGAACAATTTTTTTTGATTCGTCAAAACAGGGGTGGTTCAGCGGATGAGCCATCGTCCCGATAAATTTTTCTGCGGCATCGCGAGGCAGCTGCGTGTCCGTATCCAGGGTAATGACATACTTTACGTTGGATAATAATTCCGTGGCGCCTACAATCTTTAAAAACGATCTTTCGCTCCGTCCCGTAGAAGCATATTCAGCTCGGCCAGCTTGCCTCGCTTGCGCTCATAGCCCATCCATATTCCTTCTTCCGCATTCCAAAGGCGCGGACGGTGAAAAAGGTAAAAAGATCCTCCCTTGATGCCTCTGTATTTCTCGTGGAGCTCCTTGATCCCCTTTTCAGCCACGCGTAATATCTCGTCATCTTCAGGCATTTTTTCACAGGGAGCGTCGCAAAAATCAGTAAGCAGACCAAAGTGCAGGTTGTTCTCCCGATTCGTCAGAAATCGAATTTCCAGAGCTTCGAGCAGATCTTCCGCACTCTGAACATCACTCAGCATCGTGGGGATGACCACCAACGTACTGGCTTCCGGCGGTATTTCCAAAGAAAAATCCATGCGCGGTAGAGGACACGGACTCGTAAACAGCGTGGCCAGCCAATTGGTCAGTGATACGCCCAGGGAGCTTGCGCCTAGAACCAGAACTGCTGCAGCCGGCAGCATAATCCAGCCTGGCAACCCGCTTTCCCGAACCATGATCAACAGGTATCCCGACAGCAACAGGGTGATCAGGATAATGCTTCCCAGATAGAGCAGCAAGGGAACCCGGCCAAACGCCCTTTTGACGGTTTCGGATAAAGAAAGCCGCATTTGCGCTCTCTTTTCAAGTTCAGGCAATCCCTTGTCAATCAGATAAAAACCGACGTGAGTCATCCGCTCATCGGCGGTTTTCGCGGATACGGCCTCCCTGGCCATTCCAATCGCCAACTCAGCAACATCCCTTTCGAAAAGCAAAGAGTTCTTTGCAATTTTTTCTATCACATGACGGTAATGATCGCGCGTGGCAAAATCCATGCGGATATAGACATCACTTGGATCTTCGCGCAGCACTTTTTCGACCACACTCATGGTCTCGACAAATTCACGCCAGTCCATTGTTGTCAGAAAACGGAGAGAACCAATGCTGTTGCTGACTGAGGCCTGGTCGGCCGCCAGCTGCTGATTTCCTGCCTGAATCATCTGTTCTATGGTTAAATGCGATTCGGAAAGCCGCTGTTCAATCCAACTCAGCGGCAGGGCCAGCGCCGGACTCCTGCCCTGCAGGCGGCGCGCAAATTCCGCAACAAATGAGCTTAGTAGCGGCGGATCAGACCGGGCCATGTCCGCGATCGTCAGGACAAGGCTTTTGGGATCCCTTGCCGCCACATCAACCATCTGATCCGCCCAGTAATTGGCACGGGCCCGGTCAGCAACATCCGCCATGATGCGAGTTCCGATGCGACGAAGATTTTCAATCAGCGCAAGACGCAGCATGATGGGAATGGCCCATAGTTCCCCCAGCTTCAAACAGGAAACAGACTGGTAGGCGCTAACAAAGCTGACCAGGTTTTCCAGGTCCACCCGGCCGTCGCCGTGAGAAATGATTTCCTGCGCGATGTCATAGACCCTGGGAAGTCCGGTGGAAGGCCCGGACGCCAGCCAGGGCAAACCCCGGCTGAATCCGCGGGACAGGTGACGCTTGGCGGTACGGACATTTTCTTCAATTAAATAAAAATTATCGAGAAGCCATTCCTCCGCCGGTGCGATGGGATTGTTTTCCTTGACCACGGCGGTCAGCTGCCGGGTTGTTTCAATCAGCACTTCTTCATTTTCATGAAGCCGTTCCAGAAGTCTCTCCGTGGCTTTCTTCCCGGTTAACTGATGAAGGCCTGCCAGGTTTTTGCCATGCTGCTTCATCTGTTCGGAACTGAATAGTTCCGATCTGAGCGGCAACTCATCCCGGGTATATTTTTTCTTGTGCTTCCTTTTTGAAAGGTGCTTTTTCAGCAACAAGAACATATCTGCTGCTGTCTTGTAAATCAGGTTCAATGTCCGCCTCCTGTTGAAGAGCAGATTTAATCATTATGACCGGGCAGAAGTTTTTTGCCGGATTCTTTCAGAGAATTGACCGTTTGCCGTTGTATCGTTCGGTATCGTAATATTTATTCACATCAATGAGATTCAGATGATCGGTGACGTCTTTCATGGGCACCGATGTCATCTCGCCGTGGCGGAAACTCACCATCCTTCCGAAATCTTCATTGACGATCATGTCCACGGCCGCAATCCCGTACCATCTCGCCATGAGACGGTCCCGGGCTGATGGCGATCCTCCCCGCTGCAGATGGCTCAGGATGACATAGCGCGTTTCAAATCCCGTCTTCCCTTCAATTTCACGCGCGATGTAAGCGGCAATTCCACCCAGCGACCTGTGCCCAAATTCGTCCACCTTGGCATCCTTGCAGAATTCCTGATGGACGCTCATGGTCGCCCCCTCGGAAACAACAATAATGCTGTATTGAATCTCCCGGCCGCGGCGCTCTTCAAGAAGCGTGCAGACCCGCTGCATATCAAAGGGGTGCTCAGGAATCAGAATGACGTATGCCCCGCTGCATTCTCCACCGTGAAGAGCAAGCCAGCCCGCGTGCCTCCCCATGGTTTCCACCACAAAAATCCTGCCATGAGAACCGGCCGTCGTCCGGAGGCGGTCGATTTCTTCCATAATGACATTCACTGCTGAATCAAAGCCCAGGGAATAATCTGTGCCCACCAGATCACCGTCGATCGTCTTGGGAATGCCGACAACCTTGATGCCCTGCCTGTAGAGTTTAGAAGCAACACCAAGAGTATCCTCCCCGCCGATAGCCACAATGACATCAATGCCGAGCCCTGCGATATTCTCCATCAATTTTTCAGACATGTCCTTCTTTGGATTGAAAGGATTTGTCCGTGAAGAACCGAGATTTGTACCTCCGTAACGGTCCCACGTCCGCACAATTTCCTCGTCGAGCTTCAGCGTGTGACGGAGCAGGCTCTCAGGATTTTCCGGATCGACCTCCACCAGGCCTTTCCACCCGTCTCTGATGCCGATAACATCAAATTTTACGGACCGCTTTTTCTCCAGAACAGGATCAAGCGCCGTCTTCGTCACCCATTTAATCGCACCATTAAGGCCCGGACAATCGCCGCCGCCTGTTAAAACAGCTATTCTCATGGCTATTTTCCTCCAAAAAAGTCATTCCATGTGCCGCTGCAATCGAGGAAAGATTGCCGTCACGATTCATTTCGATCAGTCAGTAGAAGGCAGTTGAATATTGTGAGTAAACCGGTTTCTTTGGAAGCAATCGCTTGCAATCCGTCATTTCCGCCTGCAACCCCGGCATTCGGCAGCAAACAATACTTCAATCAGTATGTGAGGTAATTTCGCATATTTCTGATTTTTTTTCAACTCAAGAGTTGGTCCCTGAACGATGCGCAAAGGGCAAGATCATTCAGGGTCTTTGCAAACCTCACAGAATCGCTGCTAATGATGAATCGTCTTTCTTATGAAACCGTTTCACCATCATCGTCATATCACCGATAACTTTACACTTCTGTTGGATCAGCCTCCTGGCGCCGCCCGTCAGGAACAAATCAACCCCCTCGCAACAAGCAACGCAGAATGAACGCTCGTCGGTCAGCAGCGGGATTAAACGTCAGGACTCACAAGCCGTT
The DNA here is from genome assembly GCA_028704195.1 of Smithellaceae bacterium. Taxonomy (GTDB): domain Bacteria; phylum Desulfobacterota; class Syntrophia; order Syntrophales; family Smithellaceae; genus UBA8904. Next base: position 929 of record JAQVLL010000207.1, on the reverse strand, counting down.
TGTCGGCTTTGTCAGTGAACGGCAGGAACCGGCTCCGGAAAATGTCTGTCGTCCTACCTGTATGGATGAAGATTCCCCTGAAAATTCCCTTGAACAAAATAAAATTGGAAGATAGAGTTGCATAACAAGGATGATTTTCCGTCTTCAAGGTATAAATCCTGTTTTCGGGTTTTAAAATGGTTATGAATTCAGAAGACTTCAAACGACTGCAATACGCCAGAGATCTTTTAGAGAATCCGGGGCTCGCGGCCAAACTCACCAACGTTATTGGGATGCCCTTTGAAAAAGCCTTCGATTACCTGCCGGCGAAATGGTCCGATACCATCCAGGCCGTTACGCAGAAGTCGCTACACCACGCACTTGACGTCGCAATCAAAACGATAAACCCTTCTGACCGGAAATCGTCAAACGATATTCTCCATAAAATCCTTGTTGCCGCGTCCGGTGGCATGGGAGGCGCTTTTGGCCTTCCGGCTCTGGCCGTTGAATTACCGGCCACAACGGTGATCATGTTTCGTTCCATCGCGGATATTGCCAGAGGCGAGGGGGAAAACCTCCAGATGATCGAAACAAAACTTGCCTGCCTGACCGTTTTTGCCCTGGGCGGGAGTTCCAGCAAAGACGATGGAACTGAGAGCGGTTATTACGCAGTGAAGGTTCTTCTGGCAAAACAGATCTCCGAGGCAGCAAAGTATATTGTGGAAAGGGGGCTTGCCGAAGAGGGGGCTCCGGCACTGGTCAGGCTGCTGACGACGATTGCCTCGAGATTCGGTGTCACCGTGTCACAAAAAGCCGCCGTGTCGGCTGTACCGGTGATCGGTGCGGCAGGTGGCGCACTGATCAACTCCATCTTCATGGACCATTTCCAGAACATGGCCAGAGGTCACTTTATCATGAGGAATCTCGAAAAAATATACGGATACGATGAA
>JAQVLL010000206.1 GCA_028704195.1 Smithellaceae bacterium | reverse complement strand
GTTGTCAAAGAACGTTCGCTCCCTTAATTGCGACACAGTCTCCCTCCAGAGGGGGACGTAAAAGGGAACCCCTCCAGAGGGGGACGTAAAAGGGAACCCCTCCAGAGGGGGACGTAAAAGGGAACCCCTCCAAAGGGGAACAGCCTTTTGTGTCCTCCGCCAGAGCGCGTGCCCTTTAAGGTAGAGGTGGCGCGGAGCGCCGGAAGTGGTTGTTGTAGGGATTGCTCCCCGAGCAATCCGAAACGGGATTTACTATCGCGAGAAAAAATGATGCAGACAAAGAATGTTCAGGGCATTATTTGCCTGGTAATTTTTTTCATGCTTGCCGGTCAGGCATGGGCGGAAGAATGGGTCTACTACGGCTCAAATGACTTCGGTGATATGTATTATGATAAAAGCAGGATTGCTGAAGTCAATAAGAGAGTGGCTTCCGTATGGACCAAAAACAAATTAAACCCGGATGGAAAGACAAAATATTTTTCAATTCTCAAAGGCATCGGCAAAGGGCCCGACAGTCCTTCCGCACTGGAATACTACACCGAAATGCTGGAAATTGACCACGCAAATAAAAAAATCAAAAATATTTCTGTCACTTTCTATAATGAAAAAGGGAACGTTATTTATTCGTCACCGAAAAGTCTGACAGGTGAGTGGAGCGAAATTCATGCCGGTTCGGTTGGAGAAAAATTACTGGACAGGGTGATTTCAGAATCCGTCGCTCCGGGTAAGGCGCTCGTCTACGCGCCCCCTGTTACCGGCAGACAATTACCGCAGGACAGAATCGATCAGCATAAGACGATGGATGCCGCCAGGGAAACTTTTCCGGGCTGGGTTGATAAAGGGCTGGGCCGTTTGCCATCAGGCGATGCGATTGCGGATAAAAAGGACGAACTGGCCATGGCAAGCCGTCCCCCCGCTGTTGTCAAAGAGATTAAGAGAGATGAACGTTTCATTGCGTATGACAATGAGACCGTTCTGGATACGCAGACGAACCTGATGTGGGCGGCAAAAGATAACGGACGCGATATCAACTGGTATGATGCGCAAAAGTATTGCGAGAATTATCGTGGCGGCGGTTACACAGACTGGCGGATGCCGAAAAAGGATGAACTGGCGGAATTGTTTGACAAAAGCAATCCAAAGCATCAGGCCTGTTTCCCGAAATATGAAATTTATTTGACCAATTTGATCGATTTATCCTGTTGCTGTCCCTGGGCTTCAGAAAGGGAAGATTCTGACGCTGCCTACTTCAATTTCGATCATGGCCGTGCGCACTGGGATGAGCGGTCAGACGATGTCAAAAAAATGTACAGGGTTCTCCCTGTACGTGTCGCCAAATAGGTAAGATTACCGTTTGGCTGTATCATCTGTGTCATAACCCTTTGGATTGCGCGTTTTGACAGTTTGTCATTTCGGCCGAAGGGAGAAATCCTGTTTATAAGATTGCCACGCCGCCCGAGAGGCGGCTAGCAACGTGTGACCTGTAAGGTTATGACACAATAAGCTTAAGTTATTGATTTTACATGATTTAGTTTTTCTGCTCTTAGCTGGCATCGATTCGTACAGCTTAACAGAAAACATACAAAATACCCCTTTGTGAGTATTTACATGCCCCTCATTATTCTATATCTCTATAGTCGGATTGAGAGGTCTGTATCTCTTAATGGAGACGTTTCTTTATGCATTTTTATGGCAGAACGTCTTTGATTTTGGTTGATGAAGAGTACCAAAATCTGTTAAAGTAAATAATAATTGTTCATTTCCACTCATCAGGGGAAAAAGATGTTCAAGGCCGTATCAAAAAAAATAGGCATTTTCCTGTTAGGTTTTGTCCTCATGGCATGGATGGCTTTCCTGCCTGCACCGCTCTATAGTGCCGAACCGCATGAGCTTACCGACGGGGAAATGGCGGATGTTTATGCCTATGGTTTTTCATCTTTCACACGCGATGACGTTACGGGCATTATGCGTGCGGATTTTCATGGTATGGACCTGCGCACCTGGACGGAAATTTCCTCGCTTAAAATGGGCCACTACAACAACGGGTCGACAACCGGCTGGGACAACGATTGGACAAACGTCTCTCTGGGGAGTTCAGGTACTGATCTGTTTGCCAAGGGGCTTTACGTCGAGATGAAATTTACAAATCCGAACGATCCGGCTACCCGCCAGTTGGATTACCTTCGCATCGGGACAAACGATTTGATGGGAACTGTCAGCGCGAATTTCAACAGTTTCACCGGAACCGTCGATAACGGCGTCACCAATATGAGCAGGGCAAATCTCGGCGCGGCGTCGATTTCCACCACAAATGGCGGTTTTTTCCTGTCCCTGGAACGCAATCCAACCACGGGGGGATATAAGTTCAACTGGACCAACGCAACGATAACGCCGTAATGAACCAATCGTTGTGGCAATGGGTGAAGCAACGAAAGAAAGACAGAATGAAAAGATTTATCATTGTATCCACTTTTTGCGCGGTTCTTCTGTTTTGCGCGGTTCTTGTTTCGCCTGCCTTTGCGCAAATGACAAAGGTCGATGAGGAAGAGCTGTCCCTAACCAATGCTTCCGTAACGGGGACGGTAAATCCGGAAGCGGAGGGGGCCGCCGGAGTCGTCGACAAAACAGGATCAGTCCATTTTACGTCGACGAACGAAGCCAATGAAGGTTCCCGCGCCAGTTCCAACCCCATCCTGAACTACCTGCCCGTCTCGGGTCCTGAGAGCTCGTACTATCATCACCCGTGGGCCAATAATGGCACCAATCAATTGTATTGGCGTGGCGGTACCACTACGCACTGGAACCGCACATACCAGTCGCGCTGACAGGTGCCGTCTGTGAGTTTTGATTTCAGACAATACAACAAGAGCTTTGTTTCACTGCTTTTCTCTGGCATAGCCGTGCAGAGACTGTTTCGCATTCCATTTTCGTGTCATTTCGAAGCGTAGCGAGAAATCTTGTTCTTAATGAATTCAATGCATTAAGATTCCTCACGTACGTTCGGAATGACAAATTTTACAATTATGACATAGCCTCGCTCAGAGGAATGACACAATGATTGGCTTTAATGTATCTTACAAACGTTCCCATACGACATCATGACCTCTTCAATTGATCACATTAGTCACGCCCGCTTCCTCGAAGAACTGCACATCAAAAGTTCCGCGATTGACTCCGCCGTCAACGGTATTGTTTTCGGGGACTCGGAAGCGAGAATAACTTACGCGAATGCCGCCGCCCTTGAGCTTTTAGGCGGTTATACGCTGGAGGAAGTTCTTGACCGGTCCGTGCTGACATTCGCGGATTCCATGGAAGAGGCTTCCCGCATCTTTGCCGAGTTCATGGAGAAAGGCAGCTGGAGCGGCGAGGTGGCCGGGCGAAAAAAGGACGGTTCACATATTTTTCTCCACCTGTCGGCCAGTCTTGTCCGGGATGACGATGGCAATTCTATCTGTAGTTTATGTTCCTTTGTAGACATCACGCGCACCCGGCAGGTGCTTGATGAATTGCGCATCAAGAGTTTTGCTATTGACTCCGCCGTAAACGGCATCACATTCGGGGATCTTGAAGGACGGGTGACTTACGGAAATGCTGCTGCCAGCAACATTATAGGCTATACGCTGGATGAAGTCATCGGCTGGTCCGTGTTGTCCTTTGCCGATGACCAGGAGGAAGCGGCCCGTATCCTGGCCGATTTCTGGGAAAAGGGCAGCTGGAGCGGCGAGGTGGCCGGGCGGAAAAAGGACGGTTCACGAATTGTGGTCCACCTGTCGGCCAGTCTTGTCCGGGATGACGATGGAAATCCTATCTGTACGTTGAGTTCCTTTATAGACGTCACGCGCACCCGGCAGGCGTTCGAGGAACTGCGCATCAAGAGCACGGCGATTGACTCCGCTGTCAACGGCATCGCTTTCGGGGATCTTGAAGCCCGTGTAACCTATGCAAATGCCGCCGCCCTCGAACTTACAGGCTATACTCTGGACGAGATTCTCGGCTGGTCCGTGTTGTCTTTTGCCGATGACCAGGAAGAAGCTGCCCGTATCCTGGCCGAGTTCTGGAAAAAGGGGAGCTGGAGCGGGGAGGTGGCCGGGCGGAAGAAGGACGGCTCACGAATTGTGTCTCACATGTCGGCAAGTCTCGTGCGTGATGAGAACGGTGAGCCTGTCGGGACGCTCTGTTCGTTCGTTGACATTACCCGTACCCGCCAGGCATTCGAGGAACTGCGCATCAAGGATCATGCCATTGCCTCTTCCATCAACGCCATCGTTTTTGGTGATCTTGAGGGTCGTATAACCTATGTAAACGAGGCTTTTCTCCGGCTGTGGGGAGGTGAAGACCCATCTGAGGTCATCGGACGGTCTATTTTTACATTTGTTCAGTCCCAGGAGGAGGTCGAACGGATTCTCCAGCATGTGTTTGAAAAAGGCAACTGGCAGGGGGGGCTCACTGCCAATGCAAAGGATGGACGCACTGTGATGATTCAGATTTCCGCGCACCTTGTCACGGATGAGCAGAACCGGCCCATTGGCTTGATGGGTTCTTTGATAGACATCACGGAAAAGAACCTGGTGCAGGAGGAGCTCCGGCGAACGCTGGATGAGTTGGAACAGCGGGTGGCGCAAAGGACGACTGCACTGACCGAAGTCAATGAAAAACTGCGCAAGGAAATTG
>JAQVLL010000205.1 GCA_028704195.1 Smithellaceae bacterium | reverse complement strand
AAGGGGAACGCCTACTGTTCGGGAGCAGACTCAGATGATGGGCGAAACAAACCGTCGACATCTGGGGCTGCCGCTGCTGCATGTAAAAGTATAGCGGTGGGTGATGAATTATGTGCGTTACACCTACAACTAAATGATTTTTAAAAGTCCTGACGTTGTTAATTACTATTTGAAACAAAGTATCAACCGCAATCCGAATTTTCCCCAAGCACTTCTGATACAAAAAAGTTAGCAAAGGAAGTGTTTTCAGCAGACAACATGATTTCTTGATTCAGCTTTTCTTTGTCTGTCTTCCGTAGGGAATCCCTAGCATGCGCATACGATGCCTCAGTGTGCTTGCGTTAATTTGCAGCAGCTCCGCCGCGCCGTCTGCTCCCTGAATCTTGCCATTAGCAATATCAAGAACTGTCTGGATATGCTGCTTCATGGCCTGATCAAGGGCAAGATTGATTTTATTGGATTTGGGCAGGCATTGTTTGACTTGAGGGTTTGCAGGTGAAGAAAGTTCGTCGAAGTCGAAACGCAGTGGCTGTGAAGGGTCCGTGATTCGCATCCGGATCAGCGCCCGTTCAACAAGATTCTGCAACTCGCGCACATTCCCCGGCCAATCATAGGACATGAGATTTTCCATGACACCCGGCGCCAGTTCCGGATTGACTCGCAAATTCAGCTCCCTTGATTTATTCATAATAAAATAGTGAATCAGCATCGGGATATCGGATTTTCTTTCCCGAAGCGGTGGAATATGAATGGGAAACACATTGAGCCGAAACCAGAGATCCTCCCGGAAAGAACCCTCCCTTACCAGTGCCTCCAAATTCGCATGGGTGGCGGCAATAATACGCACATCCACTTTGATTGGTTTTGTTCCACCCACTCGCTCGATTTCCTTTTCCTGCAGCACCCGCAAGAGTCTTACTTGGACAGAAGCCGGCAGGTCTCCCACTTCGTCCAGAAATACGGTACCTTGATGGGCACGTTCAAAACGGCCGTACTGTCGAGAAAGAGCCCCGGTGAAGGCTCCCTTTTCATGCCCGAAAAGCTCGCTGTCGATGAGTCCTTCGGGAATGGCACCACAATTGATTTTTACAAAGGGACCGTCTTTGCGTGGTGATGAATAGTGAATCTTGTTGGCGATAATTTCCTTGCCCACCCCAGTATCACCCATTAAAAGCACCGGAGTTGTCAGCTGGGCGACCTGGGACACCGTCTCAATTACATTGCGCAGTCCACCACCGGAACCGATAATTTCAGTATCGGATGCCAGTTTCAACTCATGACGCATCTGGCGGATATCATCGGAAAACAGATCCTTGAGATTGACAATCTCCTGATATTGGAGACTATTGGCCATGGCGATGGAGAAGGGACCGTGCAGTAGATTGATGAGGTGGGCGTGCTCTTCGGTATATCGTTGGCGTCCGCTGACAAAGAAGTCAACCTGTCCCATTCTCCGTCCTTTAAGCCGGGTGAAAAGGATCAGGCTTGATTTATCTATAAGTCCGAGAGCCGTCCATACGGTCAGCGGTACAGGATATTCCTCGGGATTATTGTTGATGATCACATTAGCATTGTATTGATTGAATGATTGATGACCTTCCGGGGAAATGGGAATGACCTTAATCTCTGTATTCAGAGGAACCTTTGACTTTATGGCCATCATTACCACGGATCTGTTTTTCTCATCGTAATAACTCATCGTGACCCCGTCCATGGGAATATATTTCTCCAGATAGTCCAGACATTCCTGTGCTACCTCGCTGATATCCAGACTGCTGCAAATGCGCAACGTCGCCTGATTGAAAAAATTCATTTCATTAATCATCATCCCGTTGCTCCCTTACTGCTTCAATTGAAGCTGTTATATTTAACATTCGACTTCAAACTATCATATATACCATTTAAATTCTACCATATATGCCACTTAAATTCCCTCTTTTTATGTAAAATATTGAATTATTTAAATATTTAGCATGGCATGTTTATCGCATTTAAATATCGACACTTAATATAACTCAATTGAAGAGTTAAAAAAAAATGTAAATGCGAAAGGAGCTTAATATGTCAGAAGAAGAAAAAACAGAAGGTAAGAAAACACTCGTTTCGAGACGTCAGGTCCTTATGGGTACCGGTATGGCAATAGCAGCCGGTGCGGCATCTTCATTTGTTCCTAAAATGGTAACTGAAGCTGTCGCGGCAACTAAAAAAGGTGCCGCTGCCGGTTCAACCAAAACAAAAAATGTGCCCTTGGATGAGCAGGTGTGGGACTTCGAGGTGCCACCGCCACCGATTTCTGTAGCGAATATCAAGGAAACCATCACGACGGACATCGTCATTGTCGGTTCGGGCGCAGCAGGAATGCCCTGTGCCATAGCGGCATTAGAGACGGGCGCTAAAGTCATCGTCTTGGAAAAGCTCAGGAAGGATCAGACCTTTACACCGGGAAGACCCGACCTGGGTAGAGCCATCGGCGCCTGGTGGGGATTTTCAGGCAGCAAACTGTACAAAAAAAGAGGGATCAAAGTGGACAAGGATCAGCTGGCCATATCCCAAGCACGTTCCGCTCTGTGGAGATGTGACCAAAAGCAGGTCAAAAAGGTCATTGACTATGGTGAGAAAGTCGCAGACTGGTGGCTGGATATCCTCGAAGGGCAGGGTATAAATTTGGACACCATTCCCATTGAAACACATCCGGAAATGAATCAGCAGGAGCTTCCGACTCAGGCCCACCCAAGGCCCGGCCAGTATGTATATTGGCATCCGACGGGACACATCATTCCGTGTTCAGTCGCCGAGCAAGCGCTGGAGAGGCATCTCAATGAAAATGGTCTTCAGATCACGTATGAAACCCCGGTGAAGCAACTGATCAAAGAGGGGAATAAAATCACGGGAGTCATCGCTCAAAACAAGAAGGGTTATATAAGAATCAATGCCAAAAAGGGCGTTATCCTTTGCACTGGAGGTTATGAAGGAAATCCCGAAATGATGAAGAAGTACATTCCGGAAGCTAAATTTTACAAAGAAGTTTACGGCAAAAAGACAAATACGGGCGACGGCTACCTGATGGCTCAATGGGCCGGTGCGCGGATGGACCCGTGGCCACATTGCCCGATGACTTGGGATGGGATGAATCCCGAGGCATTGGAAAAGATGCACCTCGATTTTGTCGGTGTTGCCCGTCAGGCATGGCTATGGGTAAATGCGTTTGGTGAAAGATTCATGTCTGAAGATAACCTTTACGCCAGCGTAGGGAAAGCAATGTCTCTGCAACCAAAAAGCATGATGTGGACCATATTTGATGAAAGATGGCGGGACGATGACGTAGAGGAGAAATTAGCAGGAACGGTCTGCCGGAGAATGACAACCAGAAAGATTCCATTCATCCTGCCCATGAACACGAAAGAGGCCACCGAGGCAATGATCAAAGCGGGCATCATTCTGAAGGCGGATACGATCGAGGAGTTGGTGGCGAAGATGAACAAAGTAGGTCCGTCCCTGGGCATCGGTGCGGACCTCGATGTGAATACGTTCAAGGCCACCGTTGCGCGATACAACCAGCTGATGAAATCGGGCCATGACGACGATTTCGGTAAGGACCCCCAGAAATGCTTCCCCTGTGATAAGCCGCCATATTATGCGTGCAGGACCGTGGTCGGGATTTTGGTCACTCAGGCCGGAGCATTGGTCAACGATAATTTCCAGGTTGTCGATAAAGATAATAAGGTTATCCCCGGATTGTACGCTTGCGGTAATGTCGCCGGCGGATTCAATTCATACGAGTTCTCCATGGATGCCGACATCGGAAGTCTTGGGCGCTGCGTTGTTTCGGGCTATCTTGCCGCCAAGCATGCGGCAGGCGTAAAAGTCTGATCATAACTGTTTGTGCTTCCCTTTTGATAAGTGAGAGCCCGGAGAAATTCGAGCCGAGCTCTCACTAAAATTATTTGAAATAATCAGTGGGGCACAATGGGGGGGATAAAGATGAATAGAAAAATAATACGGTGTTTAATTGCCGTGATGTTCGCGATTTTATGGTCGGCGCCGTCAGGTAACTGCGATGCACCTTCTCAAGCATCAGTGATGTCACAGAGCATCGTTGATATGGATTGTGCTGTCTGCCACGACAAGCAGGTCAAATCGATGACGAACAGTGAAATGAACGCCAGTGTCCATGCCAAGAAGGGTATTGAAAAATGTACCATTTGCCATGATCCGGCGGCCCTGAAAGAATCCCATGCGAATGTCAAACCGGGTGAAACTAGATTTGTTAAAGCGCGCCGATACCCGCAGGCCTTCTGCCTTAAATGCCATGGCACATATGCCGACCTGGCCAAGCGAACAGCAAACAGCAAAGTTTTAACGGACCCTAAGGGACACGTGGTTAATCCCCATGATGTGCCTAAAACGCCTGATCATGCCAAATTAGCCGAATGTAGCATCTGCCATAAAGAGCACAAAAATAAACCGGAGATCATGAAATACTGCCAGGGGTGCCATCATACAGGTGAGTTTTTAGCCTGCAATAAATGTCATGCGAGTGCGGCAGGTAAAAACGTAAGCTTCCCCTAAAGGTGGACATGTTAAAAGTAGAGTTTTCTGGCATACTACCCCCAGGAGGCTCGAATGAAGAAGTCACGATTTACCGAAACCCAGATTATTGGGATTATCAAGGAAGCGGA
>JAQVLL010000204.1 GCA_028704195.1 Smithellaceae bacterium | reverse complement strand
TTGCTTGACACGGTCTTTGAGACCCAGGACAAGACGATCTGTTACCTGACCTTGCACATTATCACGTGCTCTGTCTTTCTAACATATCGACTGTTACTAAACATATTTTTAATATACAAGGACAAAGGCAAAAAGGTTAAAGGAATTTCCTCCACCTAACCCCCTCCAGAGGGCGACAACCTTTTATGTCCTCCGCAGGCGGAGGTGTCACGAAGTGACGGAGGTGGTTGCGCCTGATCGCTGGCAGATAACAATCTCCCCCTGCCCCCCTGAGTCTGTGTCGCAATTCTTCTTTGTCATTACGAGACGCCTCTCAGGCGTCGCGGCAATCTCGTGTATTCGGCTACTTAGGAGATTGCTTCAGTCGCTGTTGCTCCTTCGCAATGACATTACGACACAGTCTGCCTCCATGAGGGGGACAAGGAAGGAATTATCGTTTCTTGCGGAAGATCAGTTTAATCGGAACCTTGTCAAATCCAAATTCGCTGCGGATGGAATTTATCAGATAGCGTTCGTATGAAAAGTGAACGCCTTTGGCGTGGGGGACAAAGAAGATAAAGGTGGGTGGTTTTATGCCGGTTTGCGTCGCGTAGGAGATGCTCATGGACCGGTTTTGAAAGCGTGCCATCGGGTTTTTCCGGACGGATCTTTCGACCAGATCATTGAGGGGAGATGTTCCTACCCGTTTTGTGTATTGTTTGTATACTTCATTGATGAGCTCAAATATCTTCGGCGCACGCTGTCCGGTCAGTGCCGAAATGAAAAGAACGGGAGCAAAGTCCATGAACTTGAGTTCATCATGAATTTTTTCAACGAATTTGCCCACGGTCGTATTGTCTTTTTCGATTTTATCCCATTTATTCACCACAATGATGCAGGCTTTGCCGCGTTCGTAGGCGAGACCAACGATCTTAGCATCCTGCTCGGTGATGCCTTCTTCCGCGTCGATCATCACCAGCGCTATGTCGCAGCGGTTAATGGTTTTGAGCGCCTGGATGACGCTGTATTTTTCCAGGGTCAGGCTGATCTTGTTTTTCCGTCGGATGCCCGCCGTGTCAATCAGGAGATAATGTCGGCCGTGTACCTTGATGGTTGTATCAATGGCGTCTCGCGTGGTGCCGGGCGTGGGATTGGCAATGCTTCTTTGCTTTCCGGAAATAAGATTGATGAGCGATGATTTGCCGACGTTGGGCTTGCCGACAATCGCCACCGCAACGGGTTCGTCCTCATCGTCTTTACTTTCGGTGGCTTCAGGAAATCCTTCTGTCAGCACGGCCAGCAGTTCATCCACACCCAATCCATGCTGGGCGGAGATGGAATAAATTTCATCGATACCCAGCCGGTAGAATTCAGAGAGAAGGTCTTCATGGCGCGCGCCGTCCACTTTATTGGCAGCGTAAAACACATTTTTGCCGCGGCTCCGCAATTGGCGCGCTATTTCAATATCCGTCGGGGTGAGGCCGTCTCTGCCGTCCATCAGAAAAATAATGACGTCCGCTTCTTCAATGGCCAAATTTGTCTGCTCACGCATCTGGATCAGAATGCGTTCTTCCGTTACCGGTTCGAATCCGCCGGTGTCAATCAGCGTGAAGGCCCTGTCGTGCCATGAACAGTCCATATAGTTGCGGTCTCGCGTTGCGCCCGGTTCATCGATGACGATGGCCTTCTGCTTTCCCGCGATGCGGTTGAAGAGCGTTGATTTGCCCACATTGGGGCGGCCGACGATGGCGATTACGGGTTTTGCCTGCATGCGTCCTCTATTTGATCAAGCCGAACTCTTTCAGCATTTTTTCGGAGCTGGTCCAGTCTTTTCTGACGCGGACAAACAATTCCAGAAAAACCTTCGCGCCGAAAAGATTTTCCATCGCGAGACGCGACCGGGTCCCGATTTTTTTAAGCATGGCCCCTTTTTTGCCGATCATGATCGCCTTCTGCGATTCTTTTTCCACGTTAATGGTTGCGCTGATGCGGATCATATTTTTTTCTTCATCTTCCTTGAACACATCAATGGTAACTGCGGACGCGTAAGGGATTTCCTGGTTTGTGAAAATGAGAATCTGCTCCCTGATGAACTCCGCCGCGATAAAACGCTCCGTCGCGTCGGTTGCGATATCATCGGGAAAAAGCTGCGGCCCCTCCGGCAGCGCCTCTTTCAGGGAGTCCAGCAAATCCTCCAGACCGTCGCCTTTTAAGGCGCAGATTGGGAAAATTCCGGCAAAATCATAAAGTTTGCTGTAGCGATCGATCATCGGCAGCAGAGAAGGTTTTTCGACACAGTCAATTTTGTTGATGGCCAGAAATACTGGCTTTTTTACGGCTTTCAGCGATTCGATCAAAAACAAATCGCGCGGCCCGATGCCGGCGTCTGCCTCCACCATCATCAAAAGAACATCGGCGTCGCCGATGGTATCCTGTGCCGCATTCACCATCGCCCGGTTAAGCGGGCTTTTCGGTTTGTGCATTCCCGGGGTGTCTAAAAAAATCAGCTGTGCGTCGGGGTAGTTTCTGATCCCTGTAATGCGGTTTCTCGTTGTTTGCGGCTTACTGGCGACGATGGATATTTTGTCGCCGATAATCGCGTTGAAAAAAGTTGATTTACCTACATTCGGACGGCCCAGGATGGCGATGAAACCTGATCTATACACAAACGTTCTCCATTACTTTAGCAATACCCGGAATATCGATAGAATAAGTCTCCCCGGCTTCGGTGGAAAGCGATATGTTTCCCGGGGGGACATCGCGATCAGAGTCTATAACGATATGAGTGTCCGGGTAAAGTTTTTTTATCGCTCCCATGTTCCTGTTGCCGAGACCCTGAAAATTGGAAAGGTCGTGTTTGGAAACCCTGAAACGAAATTCACGGACATTCGGGGAAACATTTTTCAGCAGTTGCAGGGTGGCTGCGTAAAAAACGGCAGAATAAACCAGGCTGCCGAAGGCCGGGTGCAACGGACCTGCCAGAACAGCCCCTTTCTGACTCATTTCCGGTGTCATATGAAGACCAAAGCGGATGATGCGGATGCCTGCGGGTATCAGTTTTTCCCGGGCCAGACAGCACCATTCGACTGCCTCATCAAGAGACAGGGGCTGATAGTGACCTGCCCGGTATTCATCAGCCAGCGCCGTATCTTTGAAAACAAGCACCGGATGGATACGCACAGTGTCCGGGTGCAGCTCGATGGTTTTTTCAATTGTTTCCATGAACATTTCACGGGTTTCCAGCGGCAGGCCGGCCATCAGGTGCAGTCCTGTTACAAAGCCGTGCTGCTTGAGCAGTTTCATTGCCTCAACCGTCGCCCGGGCATCATGCCCCCGACAGGCTTTACGAAGAACCTCTTCGTTGAAGGACTGGGCGCCGATCTCAATCGTCCGGACGCCGCAGGAATACAAATATTTCAACTGGTCGTCGTCAATAAAATCCGGTCTTGTGGAAATCCGGATGGAGGATACCTGTCCTTTTTGAATGTAGGTGTTGGCCCAGGACAGGAGTCGCTTTTGATAATCGGGATCCAGGTTGGTAAAACTGCCTCCATAAAAAGCGATCTCCACGCTGCGCATCTTGTCTTTGTTCCAGCAAAGGTAAGAGGCAATCTCTCCGTCAAAAAAAACTTTTGTGACTTCGGGTGCGTAATTTCCGGCGGCAATTTTTTCATTGCAGAAAATGCAGCGCTGCGGGCATCCGCTGTTCATGATAAAAATGGGGATAATCAGAGGTTTTTCCAACAGGTGTTTTTCAGGGGGTTTTTGCATGATGAATACTTTCCCAGGCTTTTTGCGCCGCCTGCTTCTGAGCGTCTTTTTTACTTTTTCCCCGGCCGGTTTGCCGGATATCACTGCCGATGGCTACTTCAATTTCAAAGGTTTTGTCATGATCGGGGCCGCGTGAATCAAGCAGGGTATAAAGCGGCGCGGATTTATATTTCTTCTGACACAATTCCTGAAGGGCCGTTTTATAATCGAAACACTGTGCGTTCAGGGTCTCATCGCTCAGAAGGGGTTTCATCAGGCGGTTGAGGATTATTTTTGTTTTGCCAAAGCCGGAATCGAGATAAATGGCGGCGATCAAGGCCTCCAGGGCGTTGGCCAGAAGCGATTCTTTGGAACGTCCGCCGGAAAGTTCTTCTCCATGCCCCAGCAGCAGGCATTCTCCCAGGGCAAGCTTCCCCGCGAGATCCGCCAGGGGTTTTTCGTTGACCATCAGAGACCTCATTTTGGAAAGCGTCCCCTCGTCAAAACCGGGGTTCTTTTTCATCAGCAGATCGCTGATGCAAAGCCCCAGAACAGCATCTCCCAGGAATTCAAGCCTTTCATTGTCGTTTGCACCCGTCTGCGGATTTTCATGGGTGTAGGAGCGGTGTGTCAGGGCGGTCGAAAGCAGATCCACATCCCGGAAATGGTAGCGGAGCTTTTCCTGAACAGCCGTTAATCGTTCTAATCTGTCTTTATCCATCAATCCTGCCTGTGAGCCGTCCTTCCCGATACTGTTCGATCCTGACGGTGAATATGGTATTTACTAAAGTTTCATGGCGTTTGTCCAGTATTACGGGAAGGTAATTGTGAGAGAACCCTTTGCCAAGGCCGGTTTTCTTATCCGGGCTCTGTTCAACCAGCACCGGCAGTGTTTTCCCGATAAAGCGCCTTGAGAATGTTTCCCTCTTTTTTGCGCCAAGATCCCGCAGGATGGAGG
>JAQVLL010000203.1 GCA_028704195.1 Smithellaceae bacterium | reverse complement strand
ATACTACCGGACAGAATGCCGCCGTAAATCTGTACCGCAGGAATGACCAGATTCATCAGCATGAGGCAATCAGGCGGTTTCCCCACGATTTTTCGTTATGATGATGGTTATGCCGCGTCGCCGTCAACATCGCTTCCGTCCAGAATTTTCAGGCCCAGGTCAATTGCGCTGTGGCTGCCGAAGAGAACCAACTGATCACCGGCCTGAAAAATAAAATCAGCCGGCGGGTTGGTAATGGTCTGGTTGTCGCGGATAATGTTGATGATCATTGCGCCCGATTGCGCCTTCAGATTGACGTCGCGGATGCTTTGCCCGATAATCGGATTTTTGGCTGCAATGAAATACGTTTCAATGGTGCCCTGTGCCAGAAGCTGGCTGATCTGGTCAAAGGCTTCCTGAGTGTAGCGCACCTCCCTCAGAACACCGTAGGATTTGTGCCGGAGGATGTTGCCCTGGGCCAAAATGATGCTGTTGGGAATATGAAACATTTTAAGAACCCTGCTGAAGATCTGGATGGATGTTTCAAATTCCTCGGGAATGACGTCGTCAGCTCCGAGCGCCAGCAGGTCTTCGATATCGGTTAAATACTTTGTGCGGACAATCACGTGCAGCTTCGGATTGAGCGCCTTGGCATTGGACAGGCAGGTTTTGGTGAGGAAGCGATCGGAAATGGCGATTACCATGACACGCGCCGCTTCCACGTTGGCGCGGCGCAGGATTTCCACGCTGGCCGCATCCCCCCAGATCGTGTTCTTATCCCCTTTCTTTTTGGCCCTTTTAATGTTCTGAAAATTAAGATCGATGATGGCGTAGTTAATCGCGGTATCTTTTAAGACCCGCACCAGATTTTTCCCGTTGAGTCCCATGCCGCAGATGATGACGTGATTTTTGGCATCGATGCGATGGTTTGACGCGGGATCATCGGTTATCCTGTACAAATGATTCCGGGTCAGGATAGAATAAACCGCTGAAACCAGCAGGGGTGTCAGGATGAACGTCAGGACCGACGCGCCGATGAATGTCTGATAGACCTGATCGGAAATGATGCTGTTTTTGAAGCCCTGGGATGCCAGGACAAAGGAGAATTCGCCGATCTGCGACAATAAAATGCCGGACAGCAGCATGACGCGAAGCGGATAGCCAAGCACCCGGACCAGGCCGAAGACGATGGCGGCTTTGATAAGAATGATGAAAAAAGAAATCAAAACAATATAGACCACGTTTTGCCGCAGAAAATCCAGATTGAGAATCATGCCGAACGACACGAAAAACACGGACAGGAAAACATCCCGGATCGGGTTGATGTCGCTTAAGATCTGATGCGTAAATTCCGTGTCGGACAGGGCGAGCCCCGCCAGAAACGCGCCGATGGCCAGCGACAGGCCGAGAGATTCCGTGATCCAGGCAATGCCCATCGCGATGACCACGGAGGCAATGACCAGCACGTCGCGCATTCTCATGTTGACCAGGCGCTCCAGAATAAAGGGGACAATATAACGCGCCGCTACCAGCAGGGAGACGATGATCAGAATGGATTTGGCAAGCTTCCAGAGGATTGCCTGCGCGCCGGGTCCGCTGCCCCCGGCCAGGAACGGAATGAGCAGCATCATCGGCACAACCATTATATCCTGAAAAAGAATGACGCCGATGGAAATTCTTCCCTGGGGGGAATTCTCGTCGCTGCGGTCTTTGAGAATCTTAAGGATCAGGGCCGAAGAACTGTGAACGAGAATAAAGCCGATAAAAATGGACTGGCCGATACTCAACTGCATGGTCAACCCGATCGCCATGCCCACGATAAATGTGCACAGGATCTGCAGGCCACCCGTCAGCAGAATTTCCGACAGGTGCTTCAGAAAACGGGACAGCTGAATTTCGATGCCGATGGTGAAAAGCAGAAAGGCGACGCCAATATCAGCCATAAGCTGGATGCCGGCTACGTCGTCAATCAGTTTCAGTCCGAACGGCCCGATGAGTATGCCCGTCATGAGAAATCCGATAATGGAGGGCAGTTTGATTTTATTGAAAATGTAGATAACAGGAATGGAGAAACCGAGAATGATAATCAGCTGGTGAAAAAATTTAAGTCCATCCATGAAAATTCCGATCGTTTAAAGCCGTTTTGCAGCGACGGTTATGCGCGATTTGTCCCTTTTCGGGAGTTTAAGCATCTCTTTACGTATATTTACCATTGATTGGAAAATTTTCCAATCAAACATATTCATGAATAATTTTGATTGACAAAAGCTCCATGAAAAATTAATATGCAACCAAATCCTTTATTTAATGGTGATTTACAGATGAAGATGATTGTCCCTGTGGAAATAATAATTACCGGCATCATTATTTGCTTCCCCGAAGGAGGCCTGGCAGTGGAATAGCTGTATATTCACATAAACAAAATTCAAAACCGCTGCCGGGGAAACCGGGCAGCGGTTTTTTTTGAAAGAGAGGCGCAAATGACGAAAAACCAGATTTTGATTTACGATACAACCCTGCGCGACGGCACGCAGGGCGAACAGGTTACCTTTTCCGCGGAGGAAAAACTACGCATCGCTAAACGGCTGGACGACGTTCACTTCCATTATATTGAAGGCGGCTGGCCCGGCTCCAATCCAAAGGACATGCGTTTTTTTGAAATGGCGAAAGCGGTGAAGTTCAAAAACGTGAAATTGACCGCCTTCGGCTCTACGCGTAAGCCGCATATTTGTCCGGAAAACTGCCCGAATCTCAAGGCACTGATTCGGGCGGAAACACCCGCCGTGGCGATCTTTGGAAAAACCTGGGGCCTGCATGTCACGGATGTTTTAAAAATCAGCCTGGAAGAGAATTTGTCCATGATCAGCGACTCGATTGCCTATTTAAAATCCACAGGCAAGGAAGTGCTGTTTGACGCGGAGCATTTCTTTGACGGCTACAAGCATAATCCCCGCTACGCGGTACGGGTTGTAAAAACCGCTTTGAAGGCGGGTGCGGACAGGATTGTGTACTGCGACACGAACGGCGGTACCATGCCGCATGAAATCGCTCAAATCGTCAAAAAAATATCCGCCGCCATTCCTGTTGAGCAGGCGGGGATTCATGTGCATAATGACTGCGGCCTTGCCGTCGCCAATTCCATCGCTGCTGTCCGCGAAGGGGTAAAGATGGTACAGGGAACAATCAACGGCTATGGCGAGCGGTGCGGGAACGCGGATTTGATCCAATTGATCGGTAATCTGCAGATCAAGATGAAAATGAATTGTCTGCCGGCTGACTCCATTCGGCAGCTCACCAATCTTTCTCTTTTTATCAGCGATGTGGCCAATATTCCGCCCCTGATGTCGCGTCCGTTTGTTGGACGCAGCGCGTTTGCGCACAAGGGGGGGGTGCATGTCAGCGCCGTGGCCAAAAATTCACTGGCTTACGAACACATGGAGCCGGAACTTGTCGGCAACAGCCGGCGCGTACTGGTTTCAGACATGGCGGGCAAAAGCAATATTTCCTATAAGGCCAGGGTGTTGGGAATTGACTTGGACAAGAAAAACGCCCTGGACAAAGTGGTTCACGAGGTGAAGCTGATGGAAGATAAAGGCTATCAGTTTGACGCGGCCGACGGATCCCTGTCCGTCCTGATGAAAAAAGCCATCGGTGAGTTTGTGGAGCCTTTTCATCTGGAATGTTTCAGCGTGGTCACCTCTCGCACCCTGGAGAACCCCTGTCTTTCTCAGGCCACCATTAAAATATCCGTGGAAGGCGAGGAGGAGTTGACGGCTGCCGAAGGCAACGGCCCGGTGAATGCGCTGGACCATGCCCTGCGCAAGGCGCTGACGAAATTCTATCCGCAAATCAAGGAAATGCATCTGGTGGACTTCAAGGTCCGTACTCTGGAGGGGTCGGAGGGTACGGCGGCGGGTGTCAGGGTTTTGCTGGATTCAACGGATGGTTCTGAGCTATGGAGCACCACGGGTGTTTCCGAAAATATCATCGAAGCCAGCTGGCAGGCGCTGATCGACAGTATTGAGTACAAGCTCAG
This sequence comes from Smithellaceae bacterium, assembly GCA_028704195.1. Taxonomy (GTDB): domain Bacteria; phylum Desulfobacterota; class Syntrophia; order Syntrophales; family Smithellaceae; genus UBA8904. The sequence continues at coordinate 676 of JAQVLL010000203.1, read as the reverse complement.
CAAAGACAAGAAAAAAAGGTGATTTTTCCTTTTTTTAATCCGCATACGGCCATTGCTTAATCTTATGATTGCTGGTATAAGTAGTCTGATGAAGATGGTTACAGAAAAACGAGGGCCAGGCGGTGTTATCAATTAACAGCCAGAATCCGCAAATGCGCCTGATTTCTAAAGCGGTGGAAGTGTTGCGGGAAGGTGGAGTGATTATATATCCTACAGACACGGTTTACGGACTGGGCTGTAGTTTGTCCAATAAAAGAGGCATTGAAAAAATATACGAAATTAAAAGAAGAAACAAGAAACGTCCGCTCAGCTTTGTTTGTTCCGATCTTAAGCACATCAGCCAGTATGCCATGGTTTCAGACTACGCCTATAAAACCATGAAGAGATTTTTACCAGGACCTTATACGTTTATTCTTGAGGCGTCGCGTCTTGTTCCGAAAATCATTTTGCCCAAAAGGCCGACCACCGGAATCCGTGTGCCGGACAACGAGATATGTCTGGCTTTAATCCGTGAACTGGGGCAGCCGATTATCAGCACCAGTGTGCAGACGGAGGATGGAGAAGATCTTGGCAATCCATCGCTCATCGACGAATATTTCGGAAGGATCGTCGATTTAGTGATCGACGGCGGGGCAATTGTTCCCGAACCGTCCAGTATCATCAGTCTTGTGAATGA
>JAQVLL010000202.1 GCA_028704195.1 Smithellaceae bacterium | reverse complement strand
CGCGGCGATTTTGACCAGCAGCAGATTGCGGAAATGCCTCAAAAGCATTGTGTAAAAGTGTTTCATGTCAATGCCGGCCAGGTAGGCTTCTTCCAGGATCGTCAGGCATGTGCCTGCACTGCGCGACAAAACGGCTTCGGAAAGGCGGTACAGGTACTTGCGGTCGGCCAGTCCCAGAATATCTTCCACGTCGTCATCTGAAATATTCAAACCGGCATAGGCAATGACCTGATCAAAAATACTCTGAGCGTCACGCATGCTTCCGTCACCCGCTTCTGCAATCCAGGAAAGTGCCGCGGAACTGATCGTAATGCCTTCGGCCCCGGCAACTTTACCTAAATTGGCTGCAATCTGGCCCAGCGATATGCGGCGGAAATCATAGCACTGGCAGCGCGACAAAATCGTGGCCGGCACCTTGTGATTTTCCGTTGTAGCGAAGATAAAAATGACATGCGCCGGAGGCTCTTCGAGTGTCTTTAAGAGCGCATTGAACGCTTCGCGCGTCAGCATGTGTACTTCATCGATAATGTAGATTTTATATTTGGAGGCGGCCGGCGCGAATTTAACGTTTTCCCGCAGTTCGCGGATTTCGTCGATGCCGCGGTTGGAGGCGCCATCGATTTCGCGCACATCCATCGAGTTTCCGTCCGTAATTTCACGGCAGTTCGGACAGACGTTGCAGGGTGTCGCTGTCGGCCCCTGTTCGCAATTGAGCGACTTGGCCAGAATGCGTGCCACAGATGTTTTCCCGACACCGCGCGGTCCGGCGAAAAGAAATGCGTGCCCGATGCGTCCCTGGGCGATTGCATTACTCAGGGTCCGGACCACAGGCTCCTGCCCCTTAACATCGTCAAAATTTTGCGGTCGGAATTTTCGCGCTAAAACCTGGTATTCCAATGAAACCTCAATTCACGGATTTTTAGAAGCCACGGAATTTATTCATTTATATACTGGTGACCGGGTTTACCGCAACACACGACGGGATTTGCTGCCGCTGCTTCCTTCCGGACCTGACGGGGTTCACAAGCCTTCGTTGTACGGGACCCGGCCATATTCCCATAATGACTGTCACGCAGAAACTCTTAATGGATAAATCGACAGGAATCAACCCAAATTTTTGTTGGAACATGGAATCCGGTAATGAAAACACCGGCCGCAGGAGTCGTCTGCCTTTGCATTGAAATCTGGCGGAGAGAGGGGGATTCGAACCCCCGTGGGAGCTTGTGGCCCCCAAATCGATTTCGAGTCGATCCCGTTACGACCACTTCGGTACCTCTCCGGATTTTAGCTGTAACACAGCAGAGACGCTGCACGCAGCGTCTCTGCATCATATGCTGGCGGAGAGAGCGGGATTCGAACCCGCGGTACACCTTTGTGGGCATACACACGATTTCCAGTCGTGCTCCTTCGGCCACTCAGACATCTCTCCGCGGCTTATTTGACTGCCGAATCGGCTTTTATCCTCTTTTCCTTAAAAAATCTACTCAAAATTTCCCCGCATTCCTGCCGTAATATTCCCTCTGTAACTTCCGGCTGATGATTCAGGCGGCTATCATTCAGAATTTGGTAGAGGGAAACCACGGCGCCGGCTTTCGGATCGCGGGCACCGAAAATCACCCGGGAAAGTCTTGCCTGCAGAATCGCGCCGGCACACATTACGCAGGGCTCGAGCGTAACGTAAAGCTCGGCACCGGCCAGGCGGTAGTTGCCGGTTTTCTCGCCGGCCTCGCGCAGAACCAGCATTTCCGCGTGCGCCGAGGGATCCTTGCGGGAAATCGGTGCGTTGTGCGCCCGGGCCAGGATCCGGCCTTCCCGCACCAGAACCGCGCCAATGGGCACTTCGCCAGTCGCCATCGCCTTACCGGCCTCATCAAGCGCAATCCGCATATAATCATGATCCGTCAGCATCCACCAATCTCTTTTCTTGTGCCAATGTCGCATGATGGTTATCATATTGTTGATTTTGAGGCAAATGCCGTATATGATTATGTTCAAGCGAGATTAGAGCATGGATTCAAAATCAATATTCATCTGGCCGGTCCTTATATCCATTGTAGGGCATGTTGCGCTGATTACAGCCAGCAGCATGATTGACTTGCGCGATAATGCAAAAACTGTCGAATTATTTACGGTGCAGATCGCGCAATCCGAACCTGTGGCCAAACCCAGACCAGAGGAAAAACCGGCTCAGGAAGAAACACCGAAACCGGCCCGGGAAGCCAAACCGATTCCGCAGGGCATCCGGGAAGAGACCGTGCATATCGGCTCCTCCGATGTCAAATACGCGGCTTATCTGGCGGGATTGAAAAGAAGGATTATGAGCCTGTGGCAGTATCCTGCGGGGGCGTTCGAAAACAGCGAAGAAGGGGAAGTGGTGATTAAAATAACCATTGACGCAAACGGGACGCTGGCGCAGACGATGGTTTTAACGTCCTCAGGATCGGTGCACCTGGATTCCGGAACCTTGGGGGTTGTTCAGGCAGCCGCGCCTTTTCAGCCGCTGCCTTCGCAATACGATCTGTCCCGCCTTCACATCATCGCTTCGTTCAATTACCGTCTGCATGACTAGAATATTTTTTTACATGCTGAACCGGGCAACCGGGTTGTCTGTTCCTTCCGCAAGAACAGCCGCCAGTATGGCAAGACCGATAACCTTTCGCTTGAGAACCATTTTCGTCATGGCAACGCATCGTTATTGATGTACGCGTACGCGAAGTACAGGTAACGCGGTAATGTCTGTCAAGGAATTCTTGGAACGATCTAACGCCTAGAAATCTTTACTCCGAATAAAGCGGACAGCGTTTTGGAAAATGGCCAATCCCTGGCCTTCTTCGGGAAGGGATTCCCGCGTCCAGCGGGGGTGGTTTGTGCGATGCAGGAACGCTTCGGGATGCGGCATCAGTCCAAAGAGCCGGCCTGTTTCATTGCAGATGCCGGCAATGGCGCGAGTCGATCCGTTCGGGTTGTCAGGATAGTCCATCGTGATGGAACCTTCCCCATTGCAGTACTGAAACACGACAAGGTTTTTCTTTTCCATCTTTTTCAGCACGGACGCGCTTTCCACAATAAACTTTCCTTCTCCGTGGCGCACGGGATAATACACAATCTCCATTTTTTCGGTGAACACGCAGGGACTTTGCGTGTTGGCTTTGAGATACACCCAGCGGTCTTCGAATCGACCCGAATCGTTGAACGTCAGAGTTGTGCTCTGTTTCGTGAAATTGCCGTCAAGGGCGGGCAGCAGTCCCAGTTTCACCATCAGCTGAAATCCGTTGCAGACCCCGAGGATCAGTCCGCCCGCGTTAATGAACGCAAGCAGCTCTTCAACCAGCATTTCCCCTGCGCCAACAATGGGCGCTTGCAGAAAACGGTTGGCGCCGGCCTTTGCCGAACCCAGATCGTCGCCGTCGAGAAAGCCTCCCGGAAGATTTAATAAATGATAGCCGGAAAGTTTCTTTTCTCCGAAAAGCAGTTTGCTGATATGCACAATATCAACTATGTCGGCACCGGCCAGCTTACAGGCATGCGCCATTTCCATCTCACAGTTGGTGCCGTTGCCGGTCAATACGATGGCTTTCACTTTGCGGGACATATTTTTTCATCCTGTCTTAAAAATTAAGAGGCTTTTGCCAGGCTTCTTTCAATCTATTGATTTTGTCTTTAACAATCGGTCGGCCATGGATTCCTGTAACCTCAAACCGTCCGTCGGCCGAAACAAAGCCGATTTCCGAGAAAACATTTCCGGCCATGATCTTTTCAAACCTGCGCTGATCCCCGGGATGAATGGTCACGACAAAGCGGCTGGCCGTCTCGGAAAATAAAATATAGTCATTGCGTTTCTTCCCCCGGTAGGGAACATCTTTTAAATCAATGTTCATGCCCAATCCCCCGGCAAACGCCGTTTCGGCAAGCGCAACGCCCAAGCCTCCGTCAGAACAGTCGTGGCATGAGGCAACCAGCCCCGCCGCGATCGCCTTGTGCAACGCGCGGTAAAGCTTCATCGCTTGTTTAGCGTCCACCTGCGGCACGTTGCTGCCCACCGAGCCGTTTTGCGCAAACCATTCAGATCCGCCCAGTTCATCCCGGGTTTCGCCAAGGATATAAACCAGGTCCTGAGGTCGCTTGGCATCCATGGTAACAGCCTTTCGCACGTCCGTGATTTTACCGATCACGGAAAACAGCAGCGTCGGAGGCACGGAGATTTTCGTAAGGCCTATGGAATAATCATTTTTCATGCTGTCCTTGCCGGAAATGCAAGGCACACCATAAGCGGTAGTGTAGTCGTAAATCGCCATGTTGGCCCGGACCAGCTGCGCCAGCTTGTATTCTCCGTCCGGCGTTTTGGCGGACTTTACGGGATCGCACCAGCAGAAATTGTCCAGCCCCGCCAGATGATCCAGATCCGCGCCCACCGCCACGGCGTTTCTCACCGCCTCGTCAATGGCGCAGGCGGTCATGTGGTAGGCGTCGATGTCGCTGTAGCGCGGGCAGATACCATGCGCAACGACAACACCCTCCATGGAATCCAGAAGCGGCCGGACAATGCCCGCATCTGACGGACCATCATTTTGAACGCCCACCAGGGGCTTCACCACGGAGCCGCCCTGAACTTCGTGATCGTACTGGCGGACAACGGATTCCTTTGAGCAGATATTGAGCCTCGAAAGCATCCGGGTAAGGGCTTTTCCCAGATCCGCGGGTTCGGCAAAGACCG
>JAQVLL010000201.1 GCA_028704195.1 Smithellaceae bacterium | reverse complement strand
CGTTTCATCCAGATCCCGTGTTTGATCATCAGAGCCGGCCGCCAGATCGTTTACCGATTTGTGGGTTACAACGATCAGCTCAAGCACATCATCAAATTTTCTGAAACGCTGAAAGCCTCCGGTTTCCCATAGCGGAACATCTTCGGGCAGCAACTGCATGGGGCAGCTGTGAGCCCACCTCGAACCCGGAAAGGAAAAACGCGTATCAAAATCATCCAAAAATTTATTCAACCAGGAACCCAGTTGGATAACTGCGCCCGCACTTTTTGACTTATCTCGAAAAATCGATCAGCGATGGTAGGAAATCAAATCGCCGACCCTGGAAATTAGAACGCGCTTATTTTGGGTCTAATTCACGGCGCCTCGGGCCGTAACCGGCGACCATATCGCCCGGGAAACAGCGTTCAGGCTGGAATTTGCCAGCATATAAACGGTTTTGTGGTGCTTTTTCGCCAAGTTTTTGACAATGGAACAGGCAGCATGGCTGTTGCAGTTTACCGGGCAAACAACCAAATCGGCACGCTTGAGACGACATTCCAGCATTTTTACGCCGTTTTTCATGTAACCATCATGATGCTCAAAGATGCCACCGCTGTTTTCGATCAACTTTCGGTAAAGCGATCCCATTCTGGTGATGCCTCCGACGATTAAAATGCGTTTTTTGCATAGATTAAAGGATGGACAACTGGCGTCGCACCGGTTCATAGCAGAAATCTCCTGGATTATTCCCCGTGCTTCCTTTCTGAAACAACCAGTTGATTCCCGCTCCTGCTCAAGTTCCAACATAAGCTGTAAGTTCTTTTCCTCGAGCGAAGCCATTTGACGCTGTTTTTCCTTATCGTTTACAAATAACGCATCCAGATGCGCCTTCATTATCCTGTTTTCCTGCTCAAGCTCAGCGATGCAGTTTTGACTGTTCAATCTTGAAAGCTCCTCTTTCAATTTGTTTTTTTCTATTTCCATGGCACTCAAGGCACTCCTCAAATCAGCCTGGTTCTGTTTCAGGAGCTCGTTTTCCTTCCGAAACAGCCTCTTGGACTGAATCGCTTCCTTTATGGCTTGGCGCATTTTACTCAGCTCTTTATGCAGACCGGTCAACTCCTGCTTAAACCGGATACTCTTCCCGGCGCCCCGATGCATCATCATGTGAATCTCGCCGAAAATCTCTCTTCTGTATTCAGCAGGCAGCTCGGGCCTGGTTGCTGCGACCCAAAAAACGCCGATGCAATCTCCGTTTTGAAGAGCGGATCTCCATCTTGCAATAAATTCCTCATGATCAAGTCCATTAAAGAACGCCATTTCTTTTCCAAACTTGCGATTGAGCAGATTGTTGATACATTTCGACATTTGGTTTTCGTTTTCGGCGCTCGCAACCAGTATTTCATGAATCTCAAAAGGAGTTCTGTTTTTAATGGAAACACCGAATTTCTTGAGCAAACGGTTTTGTTCCGAAGACGTAAGGCAAATGCCGATTACCGGGCATTTGAAAAAGCGATCAATTTCCCATAATCTTAATCGGATGGGTCGATTAATTTCCGAATCATCCCAGCATATTGCATTGTTCCTGTTTATTAATGTTTCCTCTTTTTCGCCATGCATCGATGGTTCCCTCCTTTTACTTGTCTCTTTTGGCGGTTTCGTATTAAGTCCCAGGAAAAATTGATGGGCGCAATGCCCTTGAATATCCAACAGCAGGCAGCTTTTTCGCCTGAGAACTTGGCCTTCGTTCCTTTGGCGATGGTCTTCCGACGCAGGGAAAAACCTTCGTCGCTTCCGCGCTTGGCGCTATAAGCCGAATCGCTTCCTGGCATCCTGTCGGGCTGCTTCCCGTATCCTGCTCGAAACCCTCGACGCGCATTTTGGACCCTGCGTTCCGCACGCCGTCGCCCGTTCAGAGTTTCCCTTGGCTGCGGGCTTTTTCTTCAAGAGCTCCGCCGGCGGCATACCGCCATCATGGAACGCCTTTGTTCGTCCGCTTCATCGAGACTATGCCCGCTGCCTACATTCCCGTCGCGTATATGTCGATATTTCGGCCTCGGACTTTACAGACCCAACACCAGTGGGGGATAAACGCTCGGCCGCTTCCGGGATCTCCCGGTTTCTGTACAATAAATTCGTGTTCATGCCCTGTAGACTCCGCAGGGCCGGCGAGCCACTCGCGATTACGCCGCGTACCGTATTGTCTAAACACTTATGCGCTCCTTAGTAATCCGCTTTCTTGTTTTGTTTTTGAAGCATAAACAATTTGCACAATTCCCCTTGCACCCGCACCGGTTCTTTTCAATGCAGATAATAACCTTGCTGCCATCGGGCGCCATCTCAAAACCCTTTTCACCTTTGAAAAAGAGCTGACCTGCCGGAACCCGGCTCTGAATAAACCGGCACTTAAACGTACTGCAACCAAGGGGGCATACGTTGCACAGGTTCCGGGTATTGATGAAGATTCTTCCCGCGCCTTCGTATTGTTCGATAAGCAGATTGATCAGCTCTTTGGCAGAAGCGTCGTTGAAATCACCCCTTGGAGCAACAAACAGGTTTCCGTTATTTTTTCTAAATGCAATTTGAAAATCAGCGCTCATGTTTTCCCTCCGAAGTGTTTTCTTTCAGGTTGCCCACAGTGTCGCTGTTTCGAAGCGATTGCGCCCCATTGGAACCGGTCATGCCCAAGCGCAAAATCTTGGCTTCAGCCCCGCTATTCCCATCGGGAAATATATGATCAATAATCTGTTGAATCTCATCTCTGACCGGATTCCGGTTTCCAAGACAGGATCGGCAATTGATCCGGCCAAATCCCTTCAAACTTAATTTGTTGCCGGTCTTCGTAACCAACGATTCTTTCATCACATTTGTCTCGCAATGCATCATTCAACTCCTTATTCAATTGATTTCGCCTGCCGTTTTCATCAGGCGCTCTTGTTCACACGCTCGTTGTCTACTGGGAGCATGCGCTCGGGCACGGATTCTCTGACATCCAGACCGTGTTGTTGTTTCATTCTTTTGACCCCATACTTCCGGATGAACGGTTGGTAAAAACCTCAGATCATGCAATCCGGCCTCGATGCGGGATATGGCGGCCGCAACATCCTTAGCTCCGGCGATTCCAATCAGATCCGCCAGCAGCGCAACAGATATTCTTGCCTGTTCGAGGCCTTCCTGCGCCTTTGTGATCAGCGTATGGCGCGCTATGATCATTCGACACCTCCTGATGTCGCCGGATCTGCCCGGCTGATGCGTATGTTTCGGCTCGGCCCGCTCCGATTCGTTCATTTCGAACCGGAGATTTCACAGTCAGGCCAGAAATAAGCAACCCTTCGCATTTATGTTGCCTCCCATGACGATCGAATTCTCTTAAAAAAAAGGCGCAACTCGATCATCATGTAATTTCGAGTTACGCCTTCACTTATTCCCCTGCGCTTCAAAGGGGCGGCATGGAATCCGTAAGACATTCCTTCCAGAATAAATCTAATCAGAGCTGATTAACACCTGAGCAAGCCTCTTGCGCAAGGATTCAAGTCTTTTGGATTTAAACGCTTTCCTGCTTTCTTCCAGTTCATCTATTGTTTCCTTGATTGCATTTTCCAGCATGAGCTCCCGTGATCTTTTGGGACACAGATCCATCAACGGCCGCAAATTACGCTCATCCATCCGTCCCTCCAATATCGAGGTTACAAGACAGCAATGAATATCAATCCCTTTCTGAAGCTCTTTGACGCTGCGATTAATGGAATCAATTAATTCCCGTTTATCCGCCTCCATCTAATTAGCCCCTTCTCTTATTGTTTTATAAATCTAACTATTTATTTATAAAAAAACCGCCTCCCGACACGTTCCCTCAAAGACGGTTAAAATTGAAAACCCGCGATTACATCATGGATCCGGCTTACAGGCGACAGCGGCATCAACCTGATGCTTGAATTTACTGCAAAAATCTTCTCCCAGCGTCTGACATTTTTCAGGGGTGCAACCGTGCTTGCGGTATTCCTCAAAATATTGAAGCCAGATCTCCCCGGCGCGGGGACATGCCTGGATGAATTCCATGAAATCGGTAAGGCTTTCCAGGCTTGAAGCGCTCAGGACGTGTTCCATTTGACAGGCTTCCTCATCAGCGGTCTTAGACTCTATTTTTAAAATTTTAGTCAAAAACTTGAACAAAATCTGGTGTCTGCGCCGCATTTCCTTGCCGACATTTGCCCCGCCTGCCGTCAGTTCTACGTATTCGTATTTTTCATAGCTGACCAGCCCTCTGTCATTCAGAGTTTTGAGCATGCTGGATACGGTAGGCATTTTGACATCCATCCTTTTGGCGATATCCTTAACGCGAACCACCTTTTTTTCCTTATCCAGGTCAAAAATCGCCTCCAGATAGTCTTCCATAACTGAGGTCAGGGGTTTCTCCGGCACAGTTTCTCTGTTCTCTGCAACCATGATGCCGTCCTTTTGTTAGAGAGTTAAAACTTATTTTTATGTATCGAATATTCGATCCCGCTCCGCTTGTCAAGACTTATTTGCAATTCTCCGCAAAACGACAGGCCGAAAAGAGGAAGCCCAAAATACAGCATACGACCGCCGCGCAATTCTGGAAAAATGTTCACTCAATGGTCAGTATCGGGGTGGAAAACTGCTGATGGGCCACGCTCAGGGATACTTTTCCGTCTGAAAGGGCGTCGCTTACGGCCCGGACAGCGGTTTCGGGGCAGTTGTTCTGTTCGCTGAGATGG
>JAQVLL010000200.1:548-4740 GCA_028704195.1 Smithellaceae bacterium | reverse complement strand
CACCGCCATAACAGCATTGATTACGGTCAATATCCCTGCGGCCCTGAAAGAACGCTTCTGCACCTCCCCTTCTGTTTTCAGAACTGCCCATGTCGAACCTTGAAGCAGCACGGCGGCAAGCCCGGTGATGCCAAACAACAGCGGAACGGGACGTAACAGCGTAAGAAAGCCCCCTGCGTATTCCATTCTGCCGTCCAGGGGAACACCGTAAATTACATTTCCAAGGGCCACGCCAAAAAGCAGAGCCGCCAGCGCGCTTCCGCCGATAAAAGCCTTCTCCCAGAGGCCCGCACGCGCCGGGTCATTCGCGCGAAACTCCATGGAGACCCCGCGAAAAATCAGCGCCAGCAGGAGCAGCATCATTGCGGGATAAAAACCGGAAAACGCCGTGGCATATGCGTGGGGAAAAGCCGCAAACAACGCGCCGCCACCCGTCACCAGCCAGACTTCATTGCCATCCCATACCGGGCCGATGGAGGCGATCAGCGTATCCTTTTCTTCTTTCGTGTTTCCAAGGAACGGCAGGAGGACTGCCAAGCCCAGATCAAATCCATCCAAAAGCGCGTATCCGAGTAGCAATATAAAAATCAGCACAAACCACAGGATTTGAAAATTCTGGATGTTTTCCATCACACCTCTCCCACGTTTTTATCAGCAGTGTCCTTCCCGCTACGATGCTGCCGGTCCCTGTTTGATGATTCTCACCAGCAGCAGAACAAACATCACAAACAAAAGGAGATAGACCAGCGTAAACATCACCAGACTGAAAATCAGTTGACCGGCCGTCACCACCACCGACGTAGCCGCAGCAGTTTTCATCAAGCCATAAATAATCCAGGGCTGGCGGCCGACCTCCGCAGTAATCCATCCCGTTTCATGAGCCAGATGCGGCAGCGGGATCAGGAAGGGAAGCAACCATAAATACCATTTTGCGGTATAAATTTTCCCCGTCCACAATAGCCATGCGCCCAGAAGTCCCAGCCCGATGAAGATTCCACCCAGTGCCACCATGATATGATAGGACTGAAACACCAGATTCACCGGCGGCCATTCTTCTTTGGGAACGGAGCGCAATCCTTTTATTTCTGAATTAAAATCAAAGTTATATAAAAAGCTCAATCCTCCGGGTATGGATAGACCATATGTTTTTTCGTTGGCCTCGTCCACATAACCCAGCACATAAACGTCCGCCCCCCGGGTGGTTTGAAAATGCCCTTCCATGGCCGCCGCCTTCACGGGCTGCATATCGATGACCTGGATCGCATGGCTGTGCGCGGCTCCCAGCTGTAAAAGCGGTGTAACCGCGAAGAGAATGATTCCAAGTTTCAGCATAGTTCTGGCCGTTTCGCCATGCAGGCCTTTGACCACGTAGTAGCCGGCAATGCCGGAAACCATGACGGCACCGGTGATCCAGGTAGCCAGAACCGTGTGAAGAAACCTGGCAACGGTGGATGGATTGAAAACCGCATCGAAAAAGCTGCTGAGGACAACCTTTCCCGCAGCGTTGATTTCATATCCTGCAGGTGTCTGCATCCAGGAATTGGCCACAATGATCCAGAAGGCGGAAAAATGCCCGCCCAGAAAAACCAGCAGGGCCGCTATCCAGTAAACCCCTGGTGATACCCTTTTTCTGCCGAAAATCAGGACACCGACAAAAGCAGCCTCAAGAAAAAAGGCAATCACGCCTTCTGCTGCCAGAATCGGTCCAAAGATATCCCCTACGGTACGTGAATATTGAGACCAGTTGGTGCCGAAGGAAAATTCCATGACAATGCCGCTGACCGCACCGATAACAAAAATCAACCCCAGCAGTCTGGCAAGAAAATCCGTGATCTTTCGATACACATCGTCTTTTTTAACCAGATGAAGCGTTTCGGAAATCAGGATGACCAGTGTGGTGCCGAGCGTCATGGCCGGAAAGAGAAAATGAAAGCCTATGGTCAAGGCGAATTGAATACGTGCAAGAATTAACGCGTCCATGACTACCTCCGGAAATTTGGCATGAAAATACTATAGAATTGCCCATTTTTTTTCAATCAATAAATCACTTTTTGCAGCCGGTTACAGATATCCATATCTTTGATATTTAAGAATTCAGGCATCCGTCAATGGATCAAAATGAACCGGTCATCTTGCGCAACAGGGATCATTCAAGAGGATCTTCACAGGATCATTCCCTTTACAGCAAAGGGATTCCGACGTTTTATCAATTTAGGCATGTCTTTTGCAGTACATATTGCAAAAGCATTATAGACATTGATGAAACATAAACGTCTGATGATGACGAAGGGAATAATTATTTAATTGTTAATGAACAAATAAGGAATAAATCCATATCCCGGGTTCAAATACCCGGCTGACATATACTAAAAGGGAGGGAGAAAGATGAAAGAAAATATCGGATTGACAAAGTCATTTGTCACTACACTGCTTTTCTTTTCGGTAGTTTTCGGTTACCAGCCGTCGTGTTATGCTTCACCACCCGAGAGTATTCAGTTGACATATAACAAAGGCACGCAGACACTGATTGTAAACATCGCCCATGACACAATGCTGAAAGGTTCTCATTTTATTAAATATGTCGAAATCAAGAAAAACGGGTCTGTTGTGAGCATCAACAAGTATGAATCGCAGCCGACCGGGGATAAATTTTCCTATAGCTACAAAATCCCCGCTATTGAAGAAGACACTTTCCAGGTAACGGCAACATGCACTAGAAAGGACAGTCTGACATCAACTTTGCACACCGTAAGATAACAATTTAGTATCAGGAGAGGAAATCATGAAAAAATGTCTTTTGGGTCTTTTATATGTTTGTGTTTGTTTCTTGCTGGGTGTCGGCCTGATAACACCGCAATATGTCACCGCCGATCCTCCCCAGAATCTCACGCTGACTTATAATTTGCAGACGCAAACCCTGACGGTCACCATCACTCATCCTTCTACCTTTACCGGCTTTCATTACATTAACCAGGTTAAAATCAATAAAAACAATGTACTGGTTGAAAAAAATGATTACAAATCGCAAACGGGCAAGAAAAGCTTTGTCTATACTTACAATATCCCTGCGGCACCCAATGATATTCTTGAAGTTACCGCAAACTGCAACATTCAGGGATCGAAAACGGCAACCCTAAAGGTTGTGAAAGACGAAAACTAAAGAAACTGGCGTGCTGTCGGATAGACAAACGATATTGACGTAATTTTCATCTGATACGCAGAGCCGGTTTTTTTACTGCAACACACCGGGGAAATCATAAGGAATTTTTTCCTGAATTTCCCTTTTCTCTGCTTCAGATTTCTATTCGTTTTGTCTTTCCATACAATGATCCCGAATGACGCAAAAGAAGATTACGAAGCCTTTAAAATTAGCGGGACCCTGCTTCAAAGAAAAAATCATGATCATCGATTGCAGACTTGAATCAAATGGATGGAAAGAACAGCAACCATGAAAGCAGAAAAGTTCGACATAGCGATTGAGGGCGGAACGGTACTGACGATGTCCGCTAAAATGAAAATCATTGAAAGCGCCACCATCGGCATACAGGGGAACATCATTGCACTTGTGGACAGCAACCGCCACATACCTGCACATAAGACCATTGACGCGAAAGGTCACCTGGTTTTACCCGGACTGATCAACACGCACACGCATCTGCCAATGGTCTGTTTCCGGGGACTGGCAGACGACCTTCCTCTGATGGACTGGCTTAATCATCATATTTTCCCCATGGAAGCGCGTTTCGTCAATAAGGAAATGGTATACGAAAGCGCAATCCTGGCAATGGCTGAAATGATCCTGTCCGGGACCACAACGTTTTGCGACGGGTATTTCTTTGAAAACCAGATTGCCGAAGCCGCGAAAATCTGCGGTATGCGTGCGGTGGTTTCCCAGGGATTCGCTGATTTTGCCACGCCCGACAATCCCCGGTTCGACAAAATGATGTCAGCGGGAATCCGGTTTGTCGAGCGCTGGCAATCCTGTGCACCGATGATCACACCGGCCTTCTTCTGCCACTCTCCCTATACCTGTTCTCCGCAGACGCTGATGAATGTGAAGGCGGCGGCCCGCGAGGCCGGAATACTTTACCTGACACACCTTCTGGAGAACAAAGGCGAAACGGATACGATCGAAAAACGCTATGGCAAAAAACCGGTGCGCCATCTATTAGACCTGGGTGTGCTGGATCAT
>JAQVLL010000200.1:0-538 GCA_028704195.1 Smithellaceae bacterium | reverse complement strand
ATTGCAGTGCATTGTAACTGGCTTGGTCCAGAGGATATTGTGGTCTTTGCCGATCTGGGTGTCAGCGTTTCGCATAATCCTGTCAGTTCCATGAAACTGGCCGCTGGTGTCGCCCCTGTCCCGCAGATGCTGGAAAAAGGTATCCGGGTCGGCCTGGGGACGGACGGGTCCGCCAGCAACAACGCCCTGGACATGTTCAGAGAAATGGATGCATGCGCAAAAGTTCATAAAGTCAAGTCGCTTGATCCCACCGTCATGAATGCTCCATCCGTTTTAAAAATAGCTACCTCAGGCGGTGCCCGGATTCTGGGCATGGAAAATCTGATCGGTTCCATCGAGGCGGGGAAACTCGCCGACATCATCATCCTGAACACGAATCAACCCCACCTGACGCCGCTTTACAATCCATACTCCCATCTTGTTTATGCCGCTCGCGGCGCGGATGTAAAAACAAGCATCATTAACGGGAAGATTGTCATGGAAAACCGGCATCTGTTAACCATTGATCTGGAAAATACGATAAAAAACGTTAACAGGA
>JAQVLL010000199.1 GCA_028704195.1 Smithellaceae bacterium | reverse complement strand
AAAGCCACTCATCAGAAAAACGGTTTCAATATTTTTTGTCTGACGGCGGTTCATCAACGCCATCTGGAATTCATATTCAAAATCGGAAAGAGCACGCATACCGCGCAAAATCGTGCTGGCTCCCGAGCTCCTGAGATAATCAATCAACAGACCGTCATGACTGTCAACGCGAATCTCCGGATAATCCCGGAAAACTTCGCGGATAAACTGACAACGTTCCTCTACCGTAAACAGGGCCGCCTTGCTTATGTTATTAGCGACAAGCACAATGATTCCATCAAAAATTCTGATCCCTCTTTTGATGATATCCACATGACCGTTGGTAATCGGATCAAACGAACCCGGATAAATCGCAACTTTATTGTTAAATTTTTCTGTGTTCATGCACTGCCCATCCTTAGCAAAGTTAATAAATTATCTCCATACTTTCTCTGATCCGTTATGAACCATTCCGTTGAAAGGGGCGGTTGTTCTTTTCTGGAATGCTGCAGCACAATGAAACCGTTTTCCCCATAGACAGGATATTCCGTGAGCAGGCGAAGTGTTTCTCCGATAAATCCCCTATTATAGGGAGGATCGGCAAAAATCACATCAAAACCGCTTTTCTTCCTGTAAAGATCCCGCAAGGCGGTTTGAATATCAGCATGAATGATCAGGCATCGATCCGCATAACCACACCATGAAACATTTTCACGGATCGTCCCGATCAGTTCTCTGTTTTTTTCAACAAAAACCACCTTTTTCGCTTTACGGCTCGCCGCCTCTAATCCAACGGATCCGGAACCAGCGTACAAGTCAAGAAAAACCTGATCTGCCAGTGATCCCAGAACATTGAAGAGTGTTTCCCGCAGAAAATCCGTTGTCGGTCTCTGTGTTGACCGGGAAGGAAACTTCAATGTTCTTCCTTTTACTTCACCTCCGGATATTCTCATAGGATCTCGTTGGAATTTGACCAATTCAATTGTTATGATTCCTAGCTGGAAACATCGTTTGGTTTCACATCCTTGTGGCGCATCTTCTGAATGAATTTTAACAGCCACCAGATAGGCCCGGATATAGCATATCCCACAAAAATGACAAAGAACATCACTTCCGGTTTATAAATAATAATCAACAGGATGCCAACAAGCAACAGAAAGGTCATAAACGGCATGCGGGAAAAAAGTTTCATGTCCTTGCCGCTGTAATATTTGACATTACTGACCATTAAAACAGACAGGACAACCACGAGGACCATAATGAAAGGACTATGAAATGTTCCGTAATCAATACCGAGATCATCTAAAAAAATAACGGTGGTGGCGATAACACCGGCAGCCGCCGGGATGGGAAGACCATTGAACACCTTGCTTTCGATGAGACCGATCTGTATGTTGTATCGGGCAAGACGGAGTGCTCCGCAGAGAACAAACAGAAAACCCGCCATCCAGCCCAGTTTCCCGAAAAAGGACATTGCCCAGATATAGGCCATTAACGCAGGCGCCATGCCGAACGCAATCAGGTCGGAAAGAGAGTCATATTCGGCTCCGAATTTGCTTGTGCTGTTTGTCATTCTTGCAACACGGCCATCCAGACTGTCAAAAACGACCGAAACGAGAATAGCCACAGCGCCGATATAAAATTTTTCCTGTACCGAGGCGATGATTGAATAAAATCCGGCAAATAAACTGGCTGTTGTCAAAAGGTTCGGTAAAACAAAAATGCCTTTTTTGAGCCGCGCTTTTCTTATTTGCCGTTGTTCTTCATTCATGAGAGGTATCCCAGGTGTGTTTGTCCCGCCCGGACCTGGGCACCCAGCTTCACGACAATCCGGGAATCTAAAGGTAAAAACACTTCGACACGGGATCCGAAACAGATTATGCCGAAACGTTCGCCTTTGCTGATCTTTGCCCCTTCACCTGTCCAGCAGACGATTCTCCTGGCAATCAAACCGGCAATCTGCACCGTCCAAATTACGCGGCCGTCCTCGGCGCGTATCAGGAGTTCATTACGTTCATTTTCCGCCGAAGCCTTGTCCAGATTAGCGGACAGAAATTTACCCCTGTGGTAGCATATTTTCTCAATTTTCCCGCCATAGGGCGCACGATTCACATGAACATTAAAGACGTTCATGAAAATACTGATTTTTTTAAATCTTCCGGATATGGTTCCCTGCACGTCAACTTCTTCTATTTTAATGACTTTGCCGTCAGCCGGACAGATCACCAGTTTATCTTCGTCCTGAAAATATCTTTCGGGATTGCGGAAAAAACAGGTAATGAAAACCGTGATCAGGCCCAAAATGACTGCCAGCCACAACGTGCCGAAAAATACTGCGAGGACCGTCAGTACCATGGAAATGATAATAAAGGGGAAACCTTCGCGGGTAATGATACTATTATGTTTCATAAAGTATTTTCTTTCTTCAAATGAGGTTTTGTTGATATATGAATTGAGCCTTCTTGTCAATAAAACTTTGCTCTCGAAGACGCCACTATCTGCTTGACATGATCATGAAAAATCAGATAAAATACTTATAATTTCAGGAGGACGTATATGGCAAAAAAGGTAAAAATTTATACATTGAGCACATGCAGCCATTGTAAAGCGGCAAAAAAATTCCTCAATGAAAATAATATTGTTTTTGATGCAACGGATGTCGATCTACTGCAGGGAACAGACAGGGAAGCTGCCCTGGGCGAAGTCATTCAATTCAACCCGCAGCGTTCTTTTCCAACCATTATCATTGGCGACAAAATTATTGTCGGCTTCAAAGAAAAGGACATCAGGGAGGCTCTGGGGCTCTCATGACCGCGGAAGAACTGTATAATCTTTTAAAAAAAGCTCAGGAACCCAAAGGTTACTTTTTTAACAAGGACAAGAACTGGGTGCTTTCCATTCTTCAGGATCTTCTGGTCAACAGAGAACGCTACGGTTATTCATCCTGCCCCTGCCGTCTGGCGTCAGGAGACCGGGAAAAAGACCGTGATATTATCTGCCCCTGCGCCTATCGAAACGAAGATGTGAAAGAATATGGCAGCTGCTTCTGCAATCTCTACGTTTCACAGGACTGGAACGATGATAAGATTCCTCACCGGTACGTCCCGGAAAGACGTCCGCCTGATAAAATAATCTTTTAACTTTTTTAAAGAAACTACTTTGGGCACTTTTGTACGTACCCGTTTTACTTTGTCCATCCATCAATTTTTTATTGCAAAAAAATTGATCTTAATGATTGACAAACGATTCAAGGAACAATAAGTTACCCAGTGTTCTATACCATGAGGGGATTACTGGATGATTAACACTTACATTTGCAAGAAAAAGGGTGTTTTAATAGCGGAAATATGTACGGACACAACCTGTGAATGGCGTCTGAAAAACGAGGCGTTTTTAAACTGCACCTGGGTTGCATGCAATTACGGACCCTTCACCCTTGAAGAAGTCGGTGATATGATGGGAGTTACCCGGGAACGGATTCGCCAGATCGAAGCCAAAGCGCTAAAAAAGCTACAACATAAAAAACGAAGAGATCAGCTTAAGGATTTCGCAGCTCCCGGCAACGACTGGGACAATCTCTAGTTTTTCTCATTCTCATATAAAATCATTTCAGGCCAGAGAACGAAAGGCTGTGAGGTTCGTCGCAGTGTGTTTATGACAGGTCGTATGTAGTTGCCGATTTCAGAGTGGCAACTACCGGTAGGGACGGTCACAAGATAACGTAATTGCGACCTTGCGGTTCAGGAAAATTCTTGAAGTTAAATATCTTGCTTTGATCTTGCCAATGGACGTTAATTTTGTTTTTTCTTTTTCAATTTTTCCAGGAACAGCACTTCGTTCATGTGGATTTTGCGCTCATCGCGGGCAAACAGCATCCCGTTGATGGACATTTCCAAATCCAGTGCGGCAATTTTATCCATTCTCGGGACTACGGAACAAATATTTTTCAGCTCTTCAAGCGCCTTGACGGATCTTGAAGATAATGTTTCCGCTATTTTCTCAGCCTCCATCATGAATCTTTCAGGAGGCGCAACCTTGTTCACAAGGCCGATTCTTTCTGCTTCATTCGCGCCTATCGGCTCACCCAGCATTACAATTTCTTTTGCTTTGTTCACACCGACAATCTGGCTCAAAGGATAAAAAAGAGGGCTCAACCCGAATTTCAGCTCCGGATGGCAAAAAATTGCGCTTTCAGACGCAACAATCAAATCGCAAACCGTCACGATGTTGAATCCGCCTCCCAGGGCAATCCCGCCGACGGCGGCAATCACCGGCTTCGGATATGAATAAATCTTTTTCAGATATCTTTTCATCGATTCGAAGTAGTCATCAATCTCCACATTCGAAAGGGATGCCATTTCCTTGATATCCATACCGGCGGAAAAGACGTATTCTCCCCCGGTAATCAATAAAACATTCATCTGCTGATCTCTTTCGACATCCAGCAGGGCATCATTAAATTCCAGCCGCATTTCCTTGCAAAGAGCGTTCATTTCATGCGCACGATTAAATTTAATGACAGCGTATGATTTTTTCTTTTCAAGGATAATATTTTTGTAAGTCATCTTTTCTGATCAACCTTTAATCGCAGATCTTTCCCTGTTTTAAAAAAAGGAACCCTCCTGTCACCCAGAGAAACCGCCGCACCTGACTTCGGATTGCGTCCGATTCTGGGTTTCCTTTTGCGCATGACAAATATTCCGAATCCCCTTATCTCAATTCTTTCGTTTCTTCTTAATGCACCTGCCATGGAATCAAGAATGGTCT
>JAQVLL010000003.1 GCA_028704195.1 Smithellaceae bacterium | reverse complement strand
GAGGTGGTTTCAGGTTCATCGCCTCCATCAGCCATGTTTCATATTGCGATTTCGACTCCTGCCACGCCATGGTTTTTTGCCGGGCGACCAGCTTCCCCATTGCTTGATATAGCTTTGTGCTGTGGGATAAAAGCAGGCATTTATGACGGGTGTGAAAATCCACCAGAGCGCCCCGGCCGGATTTCAGATTGCGGATCTCCCGCCAGCGCTTGAGAGTGAAAATTCTTTCGATGAAATTTTCGCGCAGTGCCGCGTCATGGAGACGCCCTTCTTCTTCCGCCGGCAGCAGGGGAAACTTTTCCATGAAAACCCGCGCGAAGATTCCAATGCCTGTTTTTGCGGGCATGCCCTTGTCATCATATACTTTGACCCTTTCCATCCCGCTCGACGGTGAATCACGTTTGAAAATGAAGCCGCAGAGGTCTTCCGCCTCCAGTTGTGCCACCCGCTTTTTTGCCCAGTTCATCATCATGTCCGTTTTATCTATCCGGGTGCTGCGGGTCATCAGGCGCGGGGCGTCCGGGTTTCCTTCGAGCCGCATGGCTTCCCTGGGAACGCTCATTCCGCATTCGACCTCCGGGCAGACCGCAACATAATCAACATATTGTCCCAGCGTGTCGCGAAGAAAATGATCTAGCTTATGCCCTCCGTCATAACGGACAGCATTGCCCAAAAGACAGGAACTGATGCCGATTTTTATTTTTTCCATGATGGTTCCCCCCTGTCTTTTTGTGTAACAGCGGATGAAGTTGCTGTCAACTGGACAAAGAGAAAATGCTTCACAAAAATAATTGGATAGTGTAGCATCACGCCGAAATTTAACAGATTATTGCAGGCGGTTATATTTCTTTCCGTTATTCCCGTTTGAGGGTGATTAAAGAGGGAAATTGAAATGTAATCTGTTTTAGTCTGTCTGAACACTGGGTATCCGGGAGAGGGAAGGCAGTTCGATGTATCAACGTTGGTAACCTGCAGGTTCAAAGGTCTGAGCCGATGATCTGCTGGCCTGAAAACGACAGTGAAACGATACAGGTTTATGTGTAAAATATGATGCTGAATCACGATCTGAATTTCTTTTATTATATTATACTTTTCGCGATATATTGCTTCATCGGGTGGGTGCTGGAGGTTTTTTACAGATCATTTAGGCAGCGCAAGTTTGTTAACGCGGGATTTCTTTTCGGCCCCTTCGTTCCGATATACGGCATCGGCGCATTTATCGTTATTGTCCTGCAATCTTTCATTCAAAGCTGGCATTTCATTGCCAGATATGCGGTTTTGGGCATGTCCATTACCTTTATGGAGTACATGGTCGGGTTTCTTTCCGAAAAGATCTTTAAACTTCCGCTTTGGAATTATTCGGACCGCAGGCTCAATCTTCATGGCCGTGTCTGCCTGCTTTTTTCGTTGCTGTGGACCGTCCTGGTGGTAGTTTTTTCTGAATTCATTCATCCGGAAGTCTTCTCCCGCGTGGCATTGCTGCATGAAGGGTTTGTCAAGCCCGCCGCTATTGCCTTCATGATTTATTTCTGGGTGGACTACACTTTTTCCGTGATGTCCCTGGCTTCTTTCCGCAGTGCCGTCTCGTATCTTTATGAAGAATATTTCAATCTGAGCAATACTGAAATTGAGGAGAGTTTAAACTCATTTCAACGCTTGCGTGATGCCTTCCCCGATCTGAATCAATACATTAATCAAAACATCAACAAGAAAATCAGAAGCAGACTTAATTCTTTTCTGAAAAACATTCAGGAAAAAATTATTCTGGAAATGGAGGGGCGGAAACCGTTTGAAAAAGAATACTACGAAACCGTGGGGGACATCCTTCATCATGAAGAATTTTTAAAACTTAAGGATTATTTCCATCATAATTCAAGCATCTACTCCCATGTCCACGATGTGGCTTATTTTTCCTACCGGATATGCAAATATTTCAAACTGGATTACCGTTCAGCGGCGCGAGGCGCCCTTTTGCATGATTTTTTCCTGTATGACTGGCGTAATCATGATGAGCCGGACCTAGCCCGGAATAAGTTCCACGGGATCGCGCATCCGACGATTGCCGTGGCCAACGCAAAAAAGCATTTTTCAATCAATGACATTGAAGAGGACATCATCAAAAAACATATGTGGCCGCTGACACTGGTTCCCCCGAAATACAAGGAATCCTATATCGTTTCTTTTGCGGATAAATACCTGTCCTCCAGGGAATTTATCAGTGAGTACAAGAAACGAATCAGCCAGTTTCAGGCAAAGAAAGTTCGCAGACGGAAGCATACCAATCCTGATGAATCAACGTAAATCCTTCGGACACAACTGTGTGCACGGGGGGACGCTGCTTGGAATCAGGATCTAAAAGACGCGTAACACGTGTTCAAATGCGGGTGGATGCCGCTTCTAATCGCAATCATGCTTGTATGATGCCGCTGATTGCCGTCACGGATTTTTCGGGAACCAGCAGGAAATCCGGAGTGATCGCTACACCTATTTTTGCCATCTCGAGTTTTTCGTAAAATTTTTTCTGGTTTTCCAGCGCAAGATCCGCGTAGCCCGCTGAAAAACGCCGCGGCAGCATGCGCCTGTTTTCGCGCCGCAGCTGCATGTTGATGTAGTCTGTGATCCAATCAAGAGCGGCATCTGTCATTTCACTGGCTGTAGCGTCGTAAACAACTGCGGCCGTGAGGTTATCCTGCCTTGTTTTATCTACAATGGCTTCCATGATCGCCCTGCCGGCGGTTGCGCCCATCAGGACGGCTCCCGGACAGCTGCCGAGGAAAGCGGAAAGTTTAATGCTTGCAAATGACATCCCGCCGGTCAGCATGGTTTCCCTGCCGTCATTTTTAAGAATGGAAAGCATCATGAAGGATCCCTGCAGGCTAATAATTCCCGCTGCCTCTTCGATATAGCGGTCTGTTTCTTCCTGTCGGAACGGGGTAAGCGAAGTTGTCCTTTTTTTAAAGCCGAGCCGGGAATAGATTTTGGCCATGGGCGGTTGAAGCATTATCTTTTCCAGAATCATGACGGAATTGAGCATGTCCGGCCCTGTTTAGCGGTTGTTTTTATTTTTGAGTGTTATAATAACGTTTTTTCCATCGATCCAGTTTTTTTATCGCGTCTGCTACTGCATCCATAAGCATGTCCATATCGAGCGGTTTTTCAAAATAATCATCAAAACCTGCCTGACGGCATTCCTCAATTTCAAAAAGCGGCGACCACCCGGTGATGGCAAAAATCATGGACATGGGCTTTGTCTCACGAATCTGGCGGCACAAATCGATGCCATTCATGCCAAAGAGTTTCAAATCCAGGAAAATGACGTCAATGTTGTCCCGTTTGAGGATATCCAGCGCCTGATTGCCGTCTTCGGTTGTGACGACCTCATAATTTTCGTCAGTAAACACGCCGGTGAATAATTCTCTCACGGACTTTTCGTCGTCAACAATCAGAATTTTTCCTTTCAAGGGTACCTGGCTCCTTTCCTTAACGGTTAAAAATCACGGGAAACCAGCTGCTGGACAACGGCATTTCCCATTTCTTCCGTGCCTGCCAGCCTGCTTCCAGCGGAATAAATATCCTGCGTTCGCCAGCCCTCTTTTAGAACATCCGCCACGGCTTTTTCAACCAAAGATGCTTCCTGCGACAAATTGAGCGAATGGCGCAGCGTCATGGCCACAGATAAAATTGTGGCCAGCGGATTGGCGATGTTTTTTCCCGCGATGTCGGGTGCGGAACCGTGAATTGGTTCATACAGGGCCTTGGTTTCACCCAGGCTGGCCGAGGGCAGCATGCCGATGGATCCGGTCAGCATGGCGGCTTCATCGCTTAAGATATCACCGAACAGGTTGGTTGTTACGATGACGTCAAATTGAGAGGGGTTGCGGACCAGCTGCATGGCGCAGTTGTCAACATACATGTGTTTGAGTTCTACGTCGGGATAGTCACGCCCGGTTTCCGTCACGACGGATCGCCACAGTTCAGTGGACTCCAGGACGTTGGCTTTGTCCACCGAAAGAAGGTTCTTCTTGCGCACGCTCGCCAGTTCAAAAGCGCGGAGGGCGATGCGGCGGATTTCCCCTTCTTTATAGATCATGGTATTGACACCCGTGCGCAGGCCGTCTTTGTCTCTGGTAACGCCCCGGGGGGTGCCGAAATAGACATCGCCTGTCAGTTCGCGCAGGATCATGATGTCGATACCCTGCACCAGGGTTTTTTTCAGAGGTGATGCGTCCAGCAGTTCGTCAAAGACCACGACCGGCCGCAGATTGGCATAAAGCCCGAGCTTTTCCCGCAAGCCCAGAAGCGCCCGTTCCGGACGGACGCTGTAATCCAGCCCCTCCCATTTCGGGCCGCCCACAGCGCCCAGCAGCACAGCGTCGCTTTCCAGCGCAAGATTCAGGCTTTGATCAGGAAAAGGCGTGCCGTAAACATCATAAGCGCTTCCGCCGATGAGTCCATCCTGCAAAGAAAGACGGATATTTTTCTTATCCGTTATGACCTTCAATACCTTGATGGCCTCGTTCATAATTTCCGGGCCGACGCCGTCTCCGGCAAAAACGGCGATTTTGTATTCTTTGTTTTTCATGTCGGCCTCACTTCTTCGCAATATGTTTCATCAGGCCGCCGTCGGCGATGAGCTGTTCCATAAAGGGTGGTATCGGGCTGATCGTAAATTGCTGATTCGTGCCTGCCACGGTGATGGTTCCGCGTGCGCTGTCGATGGTGATTTCTTTTCCTTCGGAAACAGCGTCGGCCAGTTGTCTCGATTCAAAGATCGGCAATCCCATGTTAAAAGCGTTACGGTAAAAAATGCGCGCGAAACTTTTTGCCACGACGCATGAAATGCCCGAGGTTTTGATGGCGATGGGCGCGTGCTCCCTTGAAGAGCCGCATCCGAAGTTTTCACCGCCGAGAATGATATCGCCGGCATTCATTTTTTTTACAAATTCGGGATCCGCGTCCTCCATGCAGTGCCGGGCCAGCTGTGCCGGATCCGAGGTATTTAAATATCGCGCGGGAATGATTGCGTCGGTGTCAACATTGTCTCCGAACTTCCACACTTTTCCTTTAAATATCATTTTCTGATAATCCTTTTGTTGTTTTGTTTACAGTTCTTCGGGTGACGCAATTCTGCCCAGAACGGCAGACGCCGCTGCGACTGCAGGGCTTGCCAGATAGACTTCGCTTTTCGGATGACCCATGCGTCCTACAAAATTGCGGTTCGTCGTAGCGATGGCCCTTTCCCCCGCGGCTAAGATTCCCAGGTGTCCCCCCAGACACGCGCCACAGGATGGCGGAGAAATCACCGCGTCGGCGTTTAGGAAAATCTCCAGCAGGCCTTCCAGCAGGGCCTGCCTGTAGATGAACGGCGTGGCCGGAACCACGATCAGGCGGACGCCGGATGCCGCCTTGCGATGTTTCAAGATCCCGGCGGCAATGCGCAAATCTTCAATCCGGCCGTTGGTGCACGAGCCGATCAGCGACTGGTCAATCTTCACGTTACCTGCCTGGCTGATTCCTTTCACGTTTGAGGGAAGATGCGGAAAGGCAACTTGGGGCTCCAATTTGCCGGCGTCAATTTCAATGATTTGCGAGTAAACCGCGTCGGCATCAGATGCATAAAATTTGTAAGGCCGCCTGGCCCGTGGTTTTACATATTCTTCAGTGATGGCATCCGGAGCAAAAATACCGTTTTTGGCTCCCGCCTCGATGGCCATGTTGGCCATGGAGAGACGGTCCGCCATCGGCAGAGCGCTGATTGTTTCGCCGGTGAATTCCATGGCCTGATACAGGGCCCCGTCAACGCCGATGCGTCCGATAATATTCAGGATCAGGTCTTTTCCGGCTACCCATCGGGGCATTTTGCCGTAAACGACGAATTTAATCGAAGAGGGCACTTTGAACCACAGTTCACCGGTCAGCATGGCTGCGGCGAGATCGGTACTGCCCACTCCCGTGGCGAAAGCCCCCAGCGCGCCATAGGTGCAGGTGTGGCTGTCCGCACCGATGACCAGATCGCCTGGAAGGACAATGCCTTTTTCCGGCAGAAGCGCGTGTTCCACGCCCACTTGTCCGCCTTCGTAGAAATGCGTGATGCCGTGCTCCATGGCAAATTCGCGCACGGTCTTGCACTGCTGGGCCGAATTGATGTCCTTGTTCGGCGTAAAATGATCCAGTACCAGCGCCACTTTATCCCTGTCAAAAACTTTTTTACCCCCGGCTGTTTGAAATTCCCGGATGGCAATGGGCGCGGTGATATCATTGCCTAAAGCGACATCCACACTGGCATTGATCAACTGTCCCGCCGATATTTCCGAAAAGCCTGTGTGAGCCATCAAAATTTTCTCTGTTATGGTGTTCCCCACGTTGTTTGCTCCTGACGAATCAAAGTGTTTCTATAAAATATGATGAAAAAATAGGATGATTTTTTGTACCCTATTTTTTAGCTTAATTCAACTTTAACCTTTTTAATATTATCTTTCACAAACTCCAGCCTGTTGAGCGCGTTAATATAAGCCTTCGCCGATGCGACGATGACGTCTGGATGAGCGCCGCGCCCGACAACGGACTGTCCGTTGAATTTCAGCTGGACGGTTACTTCTCCCTGCGCGTCCGCCCCGCCGGTGATGGCATTAACCACGTATTTCAGAAGCGGATAGTTGGTTTTGGTGATGTTGCGGATCGCGGAAAAGGTTGCGTCCACCGGGCCGTTGCCGAACCCCGCCTTGCGGACGATATCTTTCCCCACCTGCATTTCCATGGTGGCGGTGGGGATGGCGACGTTTCCGCTGACCACATTTAAATACACCAGATTATATTTGTCTTCACCCCGGTAGATTTCCTCATATAGAATTGCCTCCAGGTCTTCGTCGTAGATGTCCTTTTTCATGTCGGCCAGGGCTTTCACCCGTTGGGCCACCTTTTTGACCTGTTCGTCATTTAAAAGGTAACCCAATTTTTTCAAATGCTGCGCGATAGCGGCACGTCCAGAATGTTTGCCCAGAACGATATGGGTATCACTGATGCCGACGGACTGAGGCGTCATGATCTCATAGGTGATTTTTTCCTTGATCAGGCCGTCCTGGTGAATGCCGGATTCGTGCGCAAACGCGTTGGCGCCAACGATGGCTTTATTCGGCTGCACCGGGACACCGGTGATTTGCGTCAACAGGCGCGATGTTTTGTAAATTTCATCGGTCTTGATCCTGGTGTGAAGTCCGTACAAATCCCTGCGCGTTGCCAGCGCCATGACGATTTCCTCCATCGCCGTGTTGCCGGCCCGCTCGCCGATGCCGTTGATCGTGCATTCCACCTGCCTCGCGCCGTTGCGGATGGCGGCAAGTGAATTGGCGACGGCCAGACCGAGATCATTGTGGCAGTGAACGGAAATAACCGTATTGCCCATGTTTTTCACGTTGGCAAACAGATAGGCAATCAGATTGCCGAACTCCTCCGGGATGGTATATCCGACGGTGTCCGGAATATTGACAGTGACCGCCCCGGCGTCAATGACTGCCGAAACCATCTCCACAAGATAATCCCTGTCCGAGCGGGTGGCGTCCATCGGTGAGAATTCTACATTGTCCGTGTAGGAGTGCGCCAGTTTGACGGCGGCAACGGCCTCTTTGAGCACCTGTTCACGGCTCTTTTTGAGCTGGTATTTCAGATGAATGTCCGATGAAGAGATAAACGTGTGGATACGGGGGTGTGCCGCGTGCTTGACGGCCTGCCAGGCCCGGTCAATATCCTGCTTGTTGGCGCGCGCCAATCCGGCCACCTGTGATTTTTTGATTGTGCGGGCAATTTGCCGGACAGCGTCAAAATCCCCTTCAGACGCGATGGGAAATCCCGCCTCGATGATATCGACGCCCAGTTTTTCCAACTGCCTGGACAGGATCAGCTTCTCTTCCGTGTTCATGCTGGAGCCGGGCGACTGTTCGCCGTCTCTCAATGTCGTGTCAAAAATATAGACGTGATTTTTTTCTTTTTTCATGTGCGACCCCTTTCAGACTTGTCTGATCATTGGATAAACTAAATTAAAAAAAAGGCCGTGGTTTTTTCTGCCACGGCCTTTTTAGGTAATCAGTTATTTTGCCAGTTCAGTGACGACCTAAAGACGACGGGCAGGAGGCCTTAAGCAGCAGGCCCAGCAATGCAAGGCCCAGAAGCAGGGAAAGAAGTGCGCTTGCCGTAATCGTTATGGTCATGAAACTGATCATTTACTGTTCTCTATACACAAATTAGTTCGTTTGGACGTTACATTAATGCAAAAGTTGAGTGTTGTCAAAATATTTTTTCTAAATACATCACCTGAATTTGCATGTCGGGTCAGGGGATGGTTTTGATATCACGTCGCAGGCATGAAAAAAGGGGAACCCGGAGGTTCCCCTTTCCAAGGAGGGACGTGTGCATTGGCTTCAGAAGCACATACCCATACCTAATCCGGGACCGGGTCCATGCCCCCGTCCGTGTCTGCCATGGCCTCTCATTCCGCCACGCGGCCCGAAACCGGAGCCCCTTCCCCAGCCCGTATTAGCCAGTTTTTCATTTTGCTTTGCCGTCAACACTTTACGGATATCGAACTTCAGGGCGGTTTTCCTGTCCTCCATTTCATCCCGGAGCGTTCTCAATTCTTTTTGCGCTGCTGTAACTTTGTTCCGGTCAGGATTGGTCTGGAGCCAGAGTCTGCGAAGTTCGACCGATTTATCAAAGATTTTTTCCCGCAGCGGTCTTGTGGCCTTGTAATGTGCATCCTGTATTGCCTCGATTTTTGTCTTTTGACTGTCTGTTAAATTCAATTGTGTCAGGCCTGCGTTCCGGCACAGTCCATTTCCTCTGCCCGGGCCGGGCCCCCAGGCGAATGCCTGAGACGCCAGCAGCAAACCCAATACAGCCGCCGTTAATACTAAAACAATTTTTTTCATATTTATCTCCTTTTTTGTATAGTTATTGCTCATCTGTTATCCAGAAGATGAGCAAGGCGCATGCCAATGATTATAATTTATTGATTTTATTAGGTATTATATAAATAAAGTCAAATAGGATTTGCCTTTTGCCGCCATTGCATGGATAATAGGTATCCAATTTACGTATCCGGATGGGCCGATTGTATCCAAATGATACCATGGCATAAGGCAGGCGGGGAAAATGATGAAAAAAAAACGCTTTGATATTTCCGTCTGGGTTGCGGTCAGCGCGATTGCCGTTCTGGCCGTGATTCTGGGCATGATGTTCTTCATGCAATCTCAGCAGAGAAAAGATCAGGCGGTTGTCCTTTTCGTTGAAAAAGGCGCAACCCTTATCCGGTCTTTTGAGGCCGCTTTGCGCGATTTGCCGGATCGGAAAGAGGATGAATTTTATCTTCAGAAGCTTCTCATGAAAACCGCGCAGCAGCCGGACATTGATTATTTGATTGTAACGGACGGCGAGGGGCGGATCCTGGCGGACAGCGATCCTTCCATGGTGGGCAGACCATACGGATTGGACCTGGATGTAAAAAATATTGCCCGAAGCGGAGAAATCCGCTGGCGGCAGACGGCTAATCCCGAAGGTGCCGGCACGTTTGAGGTATACCGTGGATTTTCCCCCGGGCTGGTTGACGGTGTTCATGGAGAGCGTCGGCCTTTCAGTGTCTTTGTCGGCTTCAACATGGAGAAAATCGAAAAAGCGTCGAGGGAAGACACCGTCCGGAGCGCGGTGAGGGCTATTGTGCTTGTGCTGATTGGATCTCTTGCCATTGTGTCACTTTTCCTTGTGCAGGCCTATCGCCTGACGCGTTCTTCCCTTTCCCGCGTGACGGTTTTTTCAGAAGCACTGGTGAAGCACATGCCCGCCGGACTTCTGGCAGTGGACCAGACGGGGAAGATTGTTGCCTGCAATGCTCAGGCCCGGGAGCTGTTTACCGCCGCCTGTCCGGATGCCATTGGACAAAAAGCAGCCAATCTGCTGCCCGCGCAATTATCGCAGCTTTTGGATAGAATCAATAAAAAAACCCAACTTGCCGAAGAAGATATTACCCTTCCTTCTGAAAAAGAAGGCAGCGAGGTTTGGGAAGCCGTTGCGGCAGCATTTTCCGGTGATGATGTCCCGGAGGGTAAAATCCTGCTTGCGCGGAACGTGACGGCAATCCGGCAAATGGAGAAGGAAGTCGTTCGCAGCCGCCATCTCAATGCCATCGGATCGCTTGCTGCCGGCGTGGCTCATGAAATACGCAATCCGCTCAGTTCCATTAAAGGCTTTGCGGTTTACTTCAGGCAGAGGCTGTCCGGAAATAAAGAAGATGAAGAAACGGCCGATATTATGATTGCGGAGACGGAAAGACTCAATCGCGTCATCAGTCAGCTCCTTGAATTTGCCCGGCCGCTCACGTTGAAAAAAGAACCGACCAATATGATGGATTTAGTTCGGCACACGATCAGGCTGGTAGAGGTGGAGGCCCGGAAGGATGCCGTTGAAATGGATGTCCAGGGAGATGAGAAGTCGCTGAATGCGGAGATTGATCCGGACAAAGTGAAGCAGGTACTGCTCAATGTCTTTTTAAACGCCCTTTCCGCCATGTCCGGAGGCGGAAAATTATCCGTCCGGCTGCAGACACAAAAAGAATCTGTCGAAGTGACGGTTTCCGATACCGGCGCGGGAATTCGGGAAAGTGACCTGCCGCGGATTTTTGACCCGTACTTTACATCCAAGCCGGCGGGCACGGGTCTGGGCCTGGCGGTAGTGCAGAAAATTATGGAAGCGCACGGCGGAACGGTCGGGGTGGAGAGCAAAGAGGGTTTAGGTACAAAGGTCACCCTGCGCTTTTTTGCCGGCAAGGGAGAATGAAACCATGAAAAAAGAGCTCGAAATTTTAATTGTGGACGATGATTTGGCCCATCGTTTAATGCTGAAGAAACTGCTTGGCGGCTGGGGGTATCGTATTTCCGAAGCGGATGACGGAGCCGGGGCGGTTGAAGCCGTCGACAGACGGTCCTTTGATTTAATCCTTATGGATATCAGGATGATGAAGGTTTCAGGTATCGAAGCGATGGAACAGATTAAGAAGATTAATCCGGCCATTCCGGTGATTATCATGACAGCCTACGCTTCAGTGGAAACAGCCGTCAGCGCACTGAAAAAAGGTGCCTATGATTACCTGACCAAGCCGCTGGATTTTGACGAATTGCAGATCGTTATTGAACGTGCGACGGAGCACAGTCTGCTGAAAAAAGAAAATGACTATTTAAAAGAGCGGCTGGGAGAAAAGTTTGACCGGCGCAATATGATCGGGCAAAGTCCGGCCATGGTCAGGCTGCTGGAAACCGTGGCGCAGGTTGCGGCAACGGAAGCGACCGTGATGATCACGGGCGAGTCCGGTTCCGGCAAGGAGATGATAGCGAATGCCATTCACTATAACAGCAATCGAAAAGATGCACCCTTCATCAAGATAAACTGTGCCGCTCTCACGGAGACCCTGCTGGAATCGGAATTGTTCGGCCATGAGAAGGGATCTTTTACCGGAGCGGACAAAAGGAGGGAAGGGAAGTTCCGTCAGGCGGATGGCGGCAGCATTTTTCTGGATGAGGTCAGCGAAATGTCTCCGGCCATGCAAGTCAAGCTGTTGCGGGTTTTGCAGGAAAGAGAGCTGACCCGTGTGGGCGGTTCGGAAGTCATTGCCGTCAACGTTCGTGTCATTGCCGCGTCCAACAGGGATTTGAAAAAAGAAATGGAGCAGGGGCGTTTTCGCGAAGATTTGTTTTACCGGCTCAATGTCGTGGCGTTGAATGTGCCTTCTTTGGAGGACAGAAAAGAAGACATTCCGCTTTTAGCGCAGCATTTCCTGCAGGAATTTGCCGCGAAAAATTCAAAAAACGTGGCAAGTTTTACACCTGCGGCCATGCAGAAACTTGTGCGATACCTTTGGCCGGGCAATGTGCGGGAGTTGATGAATGCCGTGGAACGGGCTGTGGTTCTTTCGAGAAATCCTGTTCTTGACGAAAGCGATCTGACGCTCCTGACTGCGGAGGATGAAGATGCGGAAGGCAAAGACCGAAGCGGAGCCGGATTTCCATTGGCAGGCGCTTCAGGAAATCTGCCACTGGAAGAAGTGGAAAAAAGAAGCATCCTGGAGGCACTGAATTCCTGTGGCGGCAATAAAAGCGAAGCGGCCCGGCGGTTGGGGATTACACGTAAAACTCTGCGAAAAAAACTGGAGAAGTATGAAGCGCAAAAGCAATAAAGGTTGCTTCTCCTGAAGTGTTTGTGCTGCGCCTTTCACCGGAAAAGGAATTAACTAAGTCACCTATTTAGCTGAACGTACGGGAATGGCCCGGTTAATGCTGGTGGCGGGTGAGAGAAACCACCAGCGTGTGCCATCGGTGAAATCAAAGTAGGCGGCCTCGGAACCCCGTGTCTTCGATGACCAGGGACAGCAATCCGTAAGGCGAATCAGTCCCGTAAGGTGCAGAGGGTTTTGCTGAGCTTCATGGCGTTGTGCTTTGCCCGCATCGTATAATTGAGCAAGTTCATCTTGCGTCGGCATCCGCCAGTCGGTGTAACCGCCTCCACGGTACCCTTCGCAATATCTTTTTGCATTGTACCAGTTAATGTCCCGCCCGTTGTCTTTTGCCGCCCACATCAGGTTCGTCTTCGTGTCCAGAACGGTCTGATTGTCAAATGCAATGAAACGTCCATCCCGACCGGTTTCCCTGGCTGTTGCAGCAACCGGGAGATGGCTTTCCGCAGGCAACTTGCTCTTTTGATCTTGAACCTCGCGGTTCGCGGTTTTCCGGCCGGTTTCCATATTACCGGCTTCCAGACTGTTCTCTTCTTTGAACCCCGTCTTTTGGTCGCCCTCTCCCGGAATAACTTTTGCCTCCTGTGGATTATTTTTATCCGCAATCAGCTTTTTATCGGGAACCGTGACTGTGGTAACAACCGCCTCCTTCGTTGAAACAGGCTTCTCAACTTTTGAAGCAACGACGGTCTCTTTTAGAGGAATAGATTCCGAGATTTTGGCGGCAAGCACAGTCTCTTTTGGATAGACAGATTTCTCGACCGGGGCAGCAGTGACGGTTTCCTTCGGAGGGACGGGTTCCGGGGCTTTTGCCGCTACGACCACCTCTTTAGGAGCAACGGACTCCGCGACTTTAGCAACAGGCGCATGTTCCTTCAAGTAAGCAGGCTTCTCGACTTTTGAATCAAGCGCAGTCTCCTTTGGAGCAACAGGTGCGGGATCCTTAGCAGGAACAGGCTCCACGATTTTGGCGGCAACGGCAGACTCCTTCGGAGGGACAGATTCCTCAACCTGCTCAGTAACATTCTTTTCCTTTGAAATAACAAATTCCGAAGAAACCAGATTCATTAATTTTTCACCAACGGAATCGGGTTCGATCGTATTCCATGCGCTCGTTTCGTTTTCCGATGATGGGTAAATAATATTATCTTGTTCATCATAAAAAACCGCATAGACATATCGAAATTTTTTGTTTGTGCTGTCAATTTCCATCAGACTTTTATAATAGGACAACCTGGATGGATCATCGGGTGCCTTACCTATTTTTTGGAGTATGGAAAAATATTGCTTTTTTGAATCTGTGCTTAGTATGTTTTTAGTCCACACGGCGATGATGCCTTTTTTGGCTTCAAAAATGCTGCTTTTATCATAATACATGGTGCCGGCCAGCGCCGTATCATAGTATGTCCAGTCTTCCGCCCGGACCTGATCAGCAAATAAAAACAATATTCCTAAAATAATAATCCTTTGAATATTCTTTGATTTCATTCTCTGTCCCTTAAATCATTTTTATCCAATATTTCCACGATACAGACAGTGCTATAATTAAATTTATTATGATCTATGCCATCCATTTCGTAATGAATTTCTGATGGTCTTTCCCAATGGACAATAATCGAATTCCATTAATTTTGCATTTGTCGTCCTGAATGATTATTATTTGCCCGTTTATAAAATGATTTTCAACGTATTTTTTTCTTTCAGGTTAATCAGCAGAAAATAATGGTGATATGTGTTTATGGATACCCCATCGTTAGTTGAATAAATTCGTTCGGTTGTTTACCAGAAACACCTGTCTCCCGCCCGGTTCACATGGACTTAAACAGCCGCTACGAAAGATGGAGTTTTTTGTTTAACCGTTTCAAACGATGTAAAAGAGAATCTCTTTCTTCATCTGAAAACGTGTTTTTACCGGACAGGGCGTTTTCAACCATGTTTTTTGCCCGCATATAATCCCGGAGATGATGCTCCAGATATTTGGCCATTTCCGAAATGGCATAAAACTCGTAAGGCTCACAGGCAGATGTCTGCGTCCAGATTTGAGCCGCCTCATCCATTTTTCCAGTCCGCTTGTATAGCTGGGAAAGTGTCTTTTTGGATTGCGTTGAGAATTCCGGACAGGGATCTTCCCGGAATGTGTCGAGGATTTTTTGCACACCCTCCCTGTCGGCCTTCTGCAGTAAAAGTCGGGCAGCGGCCAGATAATCATCCTCATGAGTGTGCTTTGCAAGGGATTGCGCAGTCAATACATCGATCAGATGCGCGGTGAGTGTCGCCATGGAAACGACGTCCAGACGGTTGTGTTCAAAGATGTCGGTAAGTAATCGGGGATCACGTCGGCGAAGCCAGTCAAAATATCGTTGAGGAATTTCCCACCCGGGGATATCTCCTTCCCGACGGACGCCGAGAATTTCCTGCTCCAAAGTGGTGAGGCGGCAGTTTTCCAGACGATGCCCCAGGATGCGACGAGACGGATGCAGTAAATCCAGATGAGGCAGGTCCGCAAGTCATCCCGGCATACGGTTTAAAATAAAGCGTGCTGAGAGCAGGTTGATGTCGAAGGCTTTGCCGTTAAAAGTCACCAGGAATTTTTTTCGGGAGGTGATTTCCCGGAGATAGGCCAGCGCTGCTTTTTCTTCTCCAAAATCACGCGCCAGAATCTGGTGGACCTGAAAGTGGCCTTCTTCGAACCATCCCAGGCCGATTAAAAAGGCCATCGTACCCGTGCCGCCGGAAAGCCCCGTGGTTTCGGTATCCAGGAACAGGGCGTCCGAGGAAGTGTAATTGCCCAGAACGGGATTATTGGCCAGCATTCCCGCCGCCGTCATGTCAAAATCAAATGCCTCACGGATGTTGCGGTGGCCGTGACGGCTTGCACCGGACATGACGTCGCTTAGAAGAAAAAAACGGCCGTGTTCATTTTCAATTTCACTGCCTTTGAGGATTTCCATCAGCCCCTGATTGCCCCGTGCGGCTGTCTCCGCTTTGATGGAGGTGTTCCTTGTCTGCGTGCGAGTGACAACACTCTCAATCCTGCGGCGCAGATCGCTTAACTGTGAGAGCCTTTCGGGAGATGTGGCAGTGGTCTGTGCCTGTTCTCTTTTCGGCTTCTCGCCTGTTTCACCGGTCAGGCGTTTTAATTTATCAATCGATTTCATATATGTACTTTATTGGTTCCCGCTGCGCTATTCTTTCCTTGCACCTTGCGCCTTGAACCTTTAACCTTTCCCCAAAACCAGCTCAATAATTTTCGGGACGATTTCCTTGGCGGTTCTGCCCACTTCCAGTGTGGGTCCAACGCACGACGGGCATCCGAAAGCGCAGGGACATTTTTCAATCAGGCTTTTGGCCGAGGACAGCAGATTGCCGTGTTCATGGTAGAGCAGTTCGGAGAATCCAATGCCGCCGGGGTAGGAATCAAATATGAAAATGGTGGGGTCGAATTCATCAATTCTTGCGCCGGTCTTATTCTCAACCATATCCGGCCGCCCCGCGTCAAATGATGTGATCACGCGTCCGGTTTTCCCCTGGCTCACAAACCATTCCCCGCTTTTATCTCCCAGCGACCGGTCGATGTCGTGCGTGTCCGCCATCAGGTACAGGGCGGATAAATGCTGTAGTGTGTAGGCCAGTGCGGACAATCCATCGATGATTTCCGCAGGCGTAAAATCGAGTATTCTGAGCCTGTCGCGCGGGATCGTAAACCAGTAGCTTGTCGTGTGCATGTCTTTTTCCGGCAGATTGACATCTCCGTAGCCGAGATTTTCCGACGTGTAGAATTTGATTTTCTTGTACCCCACCACCTTGCGCACGACCTGCACTTCCCCGTGCTCGACAATGGCTCCGCCTTCCGTGTGATTGTCGAAAGAATCAATCACCCGCACGTTGGTGTAGGTCATGGCATCGGTGTAATAGTCGGTATCCACTTTTCTGACGTAAGCCTTCTTGCGTTCCAGGTCAAGCTTATCCACATGGTACTGCTCAGAGGCCAGCATGTAGATGGCTTCATCGTGCACCGCGGTGAAAGCGCTGTCCCAGTCGACTTCGGCAATCACCTTGTGGTTTCCCGCATCGGTGGTATCGACCACCACCACGTTTTCGGGATTGATTGCCCGCAGGCTGACCTCGTCGGCCGGGTAGCTTTCCGCCGCCCAGTGCCAGCGGTCGCTTGTTCGGTGCAATACGCCTTTTTCTTCCAGGTACTCCAGAAACTCCTCCAGGTTTTCACCGCCGAATTTTTCTCCTTTTTCAAAGGGCAGCTCAAAGGCCGCGCTTTTGATGTGATGAAGCAGGATGAGCAGATTGTCCGGGTTGATGCGGCAATGCTCCGGCGAGAGCGCGAAGAAGTAATCCGGGTTTTCCATAATGAACTGATCCAGCGGATTGCTTCGCGCAATCAAAATGGCGAGCGACCTGCCTGTGCGCCTGCCCGCACGTCCGGCCTGCTGCCAGGTGCTGGCGATTGAACCCGGATATCCCGCCATGATGCAGGCTTCCAGATTGCCGATGTCGATGCCCAGCTCCAGTGCATTGGTGCTGATGACACCCATCACGTCCCGTGTGCGCAGGCCGCTTTCGATTTCGCGCCTGAGGTTCGGCAGATATCCGCCTCGGTAGCCGGTGACAAAATGATCATCGGTTGGTTTGGTCTTATTGAATTTATCCTTTAAATATTTGGTCAGCACTTCGACATTCAGACGGCTGGTTGCGAAAACAATCGTTTGAATGTGATTATCGATTAAGTCAGAGGCGATTTTTCGTGCAGGCGTCATGGCGCTCTGGCGGATGCCCAGCTCGCGGTTGACGATGGGCGGATTGTAAAGAACAAAAGTTTTGGCCGCGGTGGGTGCGCCGCTTTTGTCGATGAGCGCCACGGGACGCTCCAGAATTTTTTCCGCATGCTCCCGCGGATTGGCCACAGTAGCCGAGCAGCAGACAAAGACGGGGTTCGCGCCGTAAAAGCGACAGATGCGGATCAAACGGCGGATCACGTTGGCAAAGTGCGAGCCGAAAATGCCGCGGTAAGTATGCAATTCGTCGATGACGATGTATTTCAAATTCATGAAAAGTTTCTGCCATTTGGTGTGATGGGGCAGAATGCCGGCGTGCAGCATGTCCGGATTGGTGACGACAATGTGTCCCTGCCTGCGGATGGCCTGGCGCGCGTCGTCGGGAGTGTCGCCGTCGTATGTAAAGGTTTTGATATCGGCCTGCAAGTCGGTGATCAGGCTGTGTGCTTCATGCATCTGGTCCTGTGCCAGCGCCTTGGTGGGGAAAAGGTACAGGGCGCGGGTTTCGGGCTCATCGAGAATGCTCTGCAGTACGGGCAGATTGTAGCACAGTGTTTTGCCGCTGGCTGTGGGGGTCACCAGCACGACGTCCTGACCATTGCGTATGAAACGTACGGCCTGCGCTTGATGTTTGTATAGCTTTTCCATCCCGCGGGCCTGCAAGACCGAAAGAAGCGGATGATTTACCCACGGGGGATAGTCTTCCCAGTCACCCGCTCTGGCGGGAATTTCCACGATTGCCGCCGCATTGGCTTTGAAACTTTTATTTTTCTTTAAACGGGCGATCCATTCATCGAGGGTTAGTTTAGCCATGTTGGTTCTTACCTTTTTCCATTCAGTTTTGCATTATAGATAAAAAACGAAATATCACAACAGAGAAATATAAATAGCCATTGCAATAATCATTTTGATGGTTTATCAAGAAAACAAATGGTTTTTTAAGGCTGATGCATCAGGGTCTAATGAAAAAAGTTCAGGCCGTATTGGCCGGAGACGGTTCAGGAAACCGAGCAAACGCCACCAGGCGGAAACAAATAAGACTTGTGTTTAAAAGGAACCCATCAGGCCGGCAGGGGAGAAAATTAACATGGGCAGCTATGTCAACAGCAATCTGATCAGAGGTGAGCATGTCGTTTACGAAACGAAATTGCACTGGATCACCTTTGTGTCTTTGAAGGGAATCCGGTGATTGTTTATCGCACTGCTCATTGCTTACTGGACGAGCGAGTCTGCCATTACCAATAAGCGCATTATGATCAAGACCGGATTTATTTCCCCCAATACGTTCGAAATGAGTCATTCCAAAATTGAATCCATCAACGTCATCCAAAGTGTCCCTGGGCGCATCCTGGGATATGGAACGATCGTCGTCATGGGGACCGGCAGCACCCGGGACCCGTTTGTCTTTATCCGGGACCCGCTGGAGTTTCGAAGGAAGTTTCTCGAATTCAGGGCTGAAATTTCCTGCCCTTCAGGATGGTTCTGCTCTTTGAATAATGTTACGGGTACGATTCTACAGCGGTTTCTGCTGATTTTTCGGTTTTCGCCATGATCGGAAGCCTGAAATGTAGTTATGAAACACCCACCTCGTGTAGGAGTTTCTCCTACACCGAAATCGGACAGACACCGATTCCCTAAACCCAAACCATGTAGTATTGAATAGTTGCTTTTCAAGGGGTACATGTATTGCATCCGCCATATGTAATACGCCCCAACGTTGCGGCTAGTGAATCAGAAACGCGCGTCTGACCTACAGGAACGAAGCTGAATCCGCGGGGCGTACCCCTCCTGAAAAGATTTTGAACT
>JAQVLL010000198.1 GCA_028704195.1 Smithellaceae bacterium | reverse complement strand
AACCTAAAGGTCACAGGCAAGAAAATACGCCATACTCCTCGGTGCCTTGCACGCCTGGCATCAGACGCTCGCGTGCTCTTTAAAGTATTTTGACGAAGCATTAAGGGGAAGAATCTTTGCAATTATTGGGATAGAGATGACGTTCTGGGAAATGTTTTACAAAAACAAGCTGGCGCTGACCGGCTGCGGCATTGTGATTTTGCTGTTTGCGGTTTCGTTTCTGGCGCCCGTGATTGCGCCTTACGATCCCGGCGCGATTGATCTGAAAAATGTTCTGGCACCGCCATCGGCTGAACACTGGTTTGGCACGGATCAGCTGGGGCGCGATGTGCTTTCCCGGATGATCTGGGGCGCCCGTATTTCTTTGAAAGTCGGTTTCGTCGCCACGGGGCTCGCGATTTTGATCGGAATGATTATGGGAGCCGTGGCCGGATACTACGGCGGCTGGATCGACGCTGTGATTATGCGTTTTGTCGATATTATGCTCTGTTTTCCAACTTTTTTTCTGATCCTGGCAGTAATCGCTTTTCTGGAACCTTCGATCTGGAACATCATGATTGTCATCGGATTGACCGGATGGATGGGGGTGACCCGTCTGGTGCGGGCGGATTTTATTTCTCTTCGGGAAAGGGACTTCGTGCGGGCTGCACGCTCCATTGGAGCAAGTGACGCGCGGATTATTTTTATTCACATTCTTCCCAACGCGCTCGCGTCCATTCTGGTGGCAGCCACCCTTGGCATTGCCGGCGCCATTCTGACGGAATCTGCCTTGAGCTTTCTGGGGATCGGCGTGCAGCCGCCGACGCCGAGCTGGGGAAATATTCTGACGGCGGGTAAGGATAATATCGACATTGCCTGGTGGCTGTCGCTTTATCCGGGGCTGGCGATTCTTATTACGGTGGTCGGCTATAATCTGCTGGGCGAGGGGATACGCGACGCGTCCGATCCGCGGCTTAAAAGATGATACCCGGTCATTCCCGGATCTGTTTCTGTGGTTTTAATCCCGCTCACGCGGGACGAGCGTTAATTCTCCGCAGCTTGCTGTGATATCATAACGTTCATTTCATACCTCGACAGCTTGCTGCGAGGTATTTGATTCTTCCTGAAAATGTTTTGTGCCTTCTTCGGGACTGCGCGTCCGCTTAACGTTTCCGCCTGCTTTTTTTGCTTGAGGCTGGTTTTACTGGTCGGACATTATGGTTGCGGGCAAAAACATTTTTAATAAAATCATTAACTTCATTGGAGCCGATGAATTGTACGGCAAGATGATTTTTCCCTGTCGTGTCGATCCAGTGACGCGTTATTTCACAATCCGCAAAGGTTTCACCACTTTCAAAAACAAACCTTATTTGAACAATGGTTCCGACTTTGTATGATGGACAATCGTCTTCAGGCAGGGTGAAGTGAGCGCTGCTGCCGGATATATCGACAATCTTAAATTCCTGATTCTGGCAGTAGGCATATATGACAGGCCGCAGGTCCAGGCGTATTCTGGGCCAGAGGCGCAGGTCACAGGCGAAAGGTTCGGAAAGTCTGCGCAGGAAAATTCTTTTGTCCGGGGTGATGGTCTCTATCCGGGCTTCAAAACCAAAACGGGGCTTCTTTTGGCCACCGGGACAGTAAGTGAAAAAGAGAATGGCCATAAGGTGATGATTGTCAACTGGAGGAGTTGTCTGTTCAATGGATATCAAATTGTCATGTAAAAACTCGATAAAATGGGAGCGGCGCACGTCATTTGCAGCCAGTCTTAAAAAAATTATTTCTTTCGGTTTAATCTCCAGCGTCATGAGCCTCCATCCTCTCAATAAGAAGGTTAAGTTGAATTTTGTTCAACAGGTTTACGCAGCTGATGAAAGATAGTGTGCCTGAGTCGCTAAAGACCAGGGGAGCGATGGTTTCGCTCCGCGATTGCCTCCGCCGGATTGTTCCGGAAGACGATGTTTTGTCTACTATGAATCACAAGCCACAAATTGAACAAATTCAATAAATTCCAGCAGGCAAATAGAAAGCGGCCCGTGCCTTCGGGCAGTGATGTTGCAAAACACGACAAAATTTAAAAAAATACTTAAAGAAAAAGTTACTTTATGTCAAGATTTATAAAATAAATCTCTTGGGGCTTGATTATGTTCTCAAAATATAATACGAAACTGCCACGGTTTATTGATCACATACAATAATTAGGCGTTACAATGTTCAGGAGGATCGGAATGTCCAGAAGAGTCAACTCAGAATTACTGAAAATCGATCGCCGCATCATTTCCAGAAAGGTGCTGGCCGGAGAATTATCGGACAAAGATTTAACCAGTCTTTTGAAAAAGCTCCCCGACGTGTCGGAAAATGTCGAGGAGATTGTGGTTCCCTCCGATGAAAAATAATGGATATGCTGATTGATTCCCATGCCCACCTGGAAATGAAGGAATTTGATTCCGACCGCTCTAACGTTATTGAACGTGCCAGGCTTGCGGGGGTTGACAGCATCGTCACCGTGGGAACCAGTCTGCGTTTGAGCCGCAGGGCGTTATCCATTGCCCGTGAATACGAAAACATCTACGCGGCAGTCGGGATTCATCCACATGATGTGGCAAAAGCAGATGAAAAAACGTTTGATGAGCTGAAACTGCTTGCAAAAGAT
The DNA here is from genome assembly GCA_028704195.1 of Smithellaceae bacterium. Lineage (GTDB taxonomy): Bacteria > Desulfobacterota > Syntrophia > Syntrophales > Smithellaceae > UBA8904. Next base: position 2,134 of record JAQVLL010000198.1, on the reverse strand, counting down.
TCAAAAGTCATTGCCTACGGCGAAATCGGTCTGGATTTTTTTCGCAATATCTCGCCCAGGGAAAAACAAACAGAAATGTTCGGCCGTCAACTCGAACTGGCTCTGGAGCTGAAACTACCTATAATCATTCACGATCGCGACGCTCATGAAGAAACTCTGCGGATGGTGAAAGCATCCGGTGTCCAAAGCGGTGTTTTTCATTGTTTCTCCGGAGACGATGTCATGGCTAAACAGTGCATTGACCTTGGATTTTATATTTCCGTTCCCGGCGTCGTTACGTTTGATAAGTCCAAAGTGCTTCATGAGGTTGTTCGTCAGGTGCCGCTCGATTTTATCCTCCTGGAAACAGATTGCCCCTATCTTGCGCCTGTTCCTTTCCGCGGCAAAAGAAACGAACCGTCATTCATTGTACACACGGCAAAGAAAGTCGCCGCGATCAAGGGGGTGGATTGGGAAGAAGTTGCGTTGATGGCATCTCGGAACACCCGTAAACTTTTTGGCATTGCCGAAGCCGCTACCACTCACGACAAAGCGTCATGAAAATCTCATTCGTACACAGAAGACTATGGCACATAAAAACGATCGACCAATGAAGAAAGCTGTCGTCCTGCTTTCCGGCGGCATTGATTCCACCACAACACTGGCGATGGCACGGTCTATGGGGTTTGTCATTTATGCCCTGAGTTTCCGCTACGGCCAACGACACATGATCGAACTGGAAGCGGCGAAAAAAATTATTCAAAGCAATGCCGTTTACGAACATCTGATTGTAGATATAGACCTTCGACGCATTGGTGGCTCCGCTTTAACCGGCGATCTTCCTGTGCCCAAGAGCCGCAATATAAATGATATGGGGCGGGATGTTCCGGTCACCTACGTTCCCGCCCGCAACACGATCTTTCTTTCGTATGCTCTGGCATGGGCGGAGGTGATTGATTCCCACGATATTTTTATTGGTGTGAACGCACTGGACTATAGCGGATATCCGGATTGCCGTCCGGAATTTATCGAGTCTTATGAACGCATGGCCAACTTGGCAACCAGGGCAGGTGTGGAAGGAAAACAAAAATTGACCATTCATGCGCCGCTAATCCATTTGAGCAAAGCGCAGATTATTCGCAAAGGCATGGAACTGGGGGTTGATTATTCTTTGACGCACAGTTGCTATGACCCGGCTGGAGACGGCGCTGCATGCGGTCAATGTGATTCATGCCTGCTGCGTCTGAAGGGCTTCCATGATGCCGGATTCAGCGATCCGGTTAGATACAAGGATAAAGGTTCAAGGTGAAAGGCTAAGGAAAAAGGCGAAGGGGCAAGGTCCAGAGGATGTATCGCGTTAAAGAGATTTTTTATTCCATTCAGGGTGAAGGTTATTACAGCGGGCGTCCGGCGCTGTTTTGCCGTTTCTCCGGATGTAATTTGTGGTCGGGTAAAGAAGAAGATCGAAAAAAAGCGATCTGCTCTTTTTGTGACACGGATTTTCTGGGGACAGACGGTCCGCAGGGCGGTATCTATGAAAACGCGGGACAGTTATCCCGGAGTATCGTAAAACTCTGGCCGCAATCCCAAGAGCATCGATTTGTGGTGTGCACAGGAGGGGAGCCTCTTTTACAGATGGATTCAGCTTTGGTGGACGCCCTGCATCAAGAGGGTTTTGAGATCGCCGTGGAGACCAACGGAACCATCATTGTGCCGACGGGGATCGACTGGATTTGTGTTAGCCCCAAAGCGCACACGCAAATTTTGCAAACGTTCGGCCATGAGCTGAAACTGGTTTATCCTCAGGAAGGGGCGGAGCCCCAGCAGTATGAAAAGCTGGACTTCAGGCATTTCTTTTTGCAGCCCATGGATGGAGCCGGCCATGATGAAGCCGCAAGGCAGAGTCTGGCCTATGTGTTGGCGTATCCCAGGTGGCGAATCAGTCTGCAATTGCATAAAATACTGGGAGTAAGGTAGGGGCATAGAATGGAGATTTATAAAGTTTTCAAATTTGACGCGGCGCATTATCTGCCCAACGTTCCTTCAGGGCACAAATGTGCCAGGCTACATGGTCATTCTTTTCGTGTTGAAATCCATTTGCGGGGCAATACTGATCCACGCACTGGCTGGGTATTGGATTTTGCGGATATCTCTG
>JAQVLL010000197.1 GCA_028704195.1 Smithellaceae bacterium | reverse complement strand
GTTGGGTTTCACTCATCTGGATTCTCAGTTTCATGCCCATCGGTCCGGCAAAACGGGCGTAGATTTCCTCCTGCTCCAGATAGGGGAGTTCAATTCTTCCGTGGTTCAGGCAAAAAGAATCCTTCGTTAAATTGTCAAACCCGTATTGGTAATGTTTAAGAATGTTAGTAAAGTTCTTAATCATCTTGTCTGTATTGGTTCCGTCAATTGTCAGCCAGACCCCACCGGACGAACCAAAATCAATTAAGGCTGTCCAGTATATGAGGGTGGGGTGTACGTAGTTTCCGAAATACGAAACAGCTTTTCCCCAGTTACCAATACCTTTGATTTCCCTCTCTTCTATGATTATCCGATCCTTGCCTTTAGGCAGTTGCAGTTTTTTTATTTTAGCCAACTTTTGCGTCCAGAGAGATTCTCTTTCTTTTGCGCGATCCCTTTCTTTCCACTTGAAGTCGAAAACTTCTGCATATCGGATCTTTTGGCTCTGGATCTCTGGTTGAAACTCTGCCGGCAGGTCGATGGCAAATCTGCCCATGTAGTAGGTCTTCATTCCCTGTTTTGCTCCTTTCGTGGTTCCTGTTGGCTTAAAGGGTGTTCTTTTCTCAGCGGCATCTGAATATCCGCAAAGCATCAGGCTGATCATCACCGCAATCAGCAGTGGTGACAATTTACGCATCATGTCCTCCTTCCTTACTCTATATCGATTCACCTGTTTTGCAGGCTGTCCCGAAAGACTCAAAGACAAGGCGTCGCAAGGACCAGGCAGATTTGTAGGGCGCGTTCCCCGAACGCGCCCAAATAGATTGCGGATTGTTCAGGGAACAATCCCTGCAAGGTGCGTGATCATGCGAGAGGGGTTTTGCCATTTGTTGATGCGCTGCAGATCATTTACTGAATATGCATTGCGGTTATCCCTGCTGCCAACGGAACAAAACTCCACACACAGCGATGTGATCGGCACAAAATATTATTCAATTTTTTAAGTAAATATTTGAAGACGCGTTTTTCTAAACGTTGACGTGAATTTTGTCAATATAATTTTACTTCTGATTCGTTGTAATGCGATTTTGACAGGTATGCGTACATTACCTGTATTCGGCTGATGAAAGAAACGGAAGGAAATGGATACGTATTTTGATATGTTTAAGAATATGTCTTGAAAAGAAAGTCAAGGGCCGACTTCCCCGTATTTGATGATAACCCCCTTTTTGACTTCTTTTGTATTTAATAATGCTGCGTCTTGAATAAAAGCCTCACGACCTTCTTCGCATTTTACATGCAGCCACTGCTCCGGGCGTGATCCGTTGTCTGCTTTCCCCAGCAGTTGAAAATCCTGTGGATTTTCTTGTAAAGCGCTGCAGGTAAACTCGATCTGCCTGTTCTTTAAATTACCCTTACAAAAACCTTCTGAAAAATAGACCACGTTGGCGATAATGTCACCTGCATGAATAGTGTATTCTTCAAGTTTAGCAGTCTTCAGCGCTTTGTAGTCCTCCACCGCAGTAATGGTGTAATAATGAATGACTGAATTTTTTGTCTTTGACCAGGGATGATAGATTCCATGTTTAATTGTACAGGCAACCGGTGAATCCGGTTTCCTCAGCGATTGATAAGCCTGCACGGTCATCGTGCCGGATTTCTTTGATCTGACATCAATGACGGGTCCGGGATATTCGCTTTGCCAAAACGGTATCGCCACTTTTGTGATGGTGACGCCGTTTCGTGTAACAGGAAGCTTATAGCTCAGCGTTTTTGATTCATCTTCCTGTTTTGCGTAAGCAGTGCCTGTGCCGGACAACAGGCCAAAAATAGAGACAGACAATATTAATAAAAGGATGCGGGTTTTCATGATTATCTCCAAAAGAAAATTTGACCTTCCCCCTGTAAACGATGCCCTTTTCAATTTCTACATTTCAATCATCATCAGCTTGTCGCCGATTTCCACGGACGAACCGGGGGAAACATAGATTTCCGTTATCCTGCCGCTGACTTCGGACATGATATTGGTCAGCATCTTCATGGCTTCCAGAACAATCAGAACGTCGCCTTCGGCTACCTCGTCGCCGTCGGCCACAGGCACCTGGTTCACCACCCCCCTAATGGTTGAGCGGATGTCGCCCGAGCGGGCCAGGGCCTCGATTTCCTTTGCAGAAAGGGTCGTAACCTTTGTTTTACTTTTTTCTTCGTCTTCGATAACGGTCACAATCGGTTCGGGATGATAATCCACCCCGAGAATGGTGACGTGGGAACCGTCTTTGCTGCGGCGGTGGGGACCGATTTCAATCGTGTGCAGCTTGCCATAGGCGTCGGGGAATTCAAATTTTTCCCCGTAACTGAAACCGCCGCGCTTGAGCCAGATGCCGGGCGGCAGCACCCAGGTTTTACCGAATTTTTCCTCGAACTTGAAAAAGCTTACCGCGTCATTTGGGTGCTGGAGATACAGGACGAGCTCATCATCGCTGGCCTTTCTGCCCAGAGCATGTTCCAGCATTCGTTTTTCAATGTCCAGATCAATATCCTCGATTTTCTGGTAGCCGCCTTCGTTGCGGAGAATTTTTTTCCAGTCTTTGCCGAACACCGCTTCGTATATTTCCCTGCCGGGACGGTAAAACGGGAATTTACCGTAGCGCTCCAGCAGCAAATTTTTCAGGTCGTCGGTGGCGTCCTTGTATCGCCGACCCTTGATGACATTGTTTGCGGCGGTGGTCCAGAGAATTTGTGAGCCGGGGGTGACGCTCCAGAAATTTCCCAGCTCGATCTGCACTCTCGGCAGTTCATTTTGCAGGATTTCGGGCATACGATCCAGAAATCCGCCTTTTTGCGCCTGTTCAAAGCTTGACCCCGTTGCACCGCCCGGCAATTTGTGCGTCTGGACGGTCGGATCAAAACCAAAGAACTGCGATTCAAAATCACGGTAATGGAGACGCTCATGCCTCAGCTTGTTGGACGTCTCGATCACCGCCTGCCTATCCAGCCCGATGGCTTCATAACCATAATCTTCGAGGGTGTTTACGACGGTGAGCAGCGGCGGCGGGCCATAGAAACCCGTAAGCGCGTGGTCGCTGGCATCGACGATTTTAGCGCCGTTTTGCACTGCGGCGACAATTCGGCCGATTTCGTTGCCGTCCGTATTATGGCCATGGTAATGGATCAGCAGATCGGGATATTTATGAGAAATTGCCCGCACCAGTTCGCCAATGCGTTTGGGAGAACCCAATCCACCGTGGTTTTTGGTGGCCAGCAGAATGTCCGGTCCGGTCACATCCAAAATCTCTGCCACTTTTTTGAGATAGAATTTGTCGGTGTGCTCCGGCCCCGTTGAGAAACAGACGGCCGCCTCCAGAATCCTGCCGGCTTTCTTGACTTCTTCATAGACGGGAATCATATTGGGGATATAGTTTAAAAAATCAAAAACACGCCAGACATGGACATAGCGGGCAAAGGCTTCGACCGTCAGACGGATGACGTTTTCCGGATAAGGCCTATAACCGAATAAATTGACGCCGCGGCAAAGGGTCTGAAAAAGCGTATCGGGCATATAGCCCGAAAGCACTTCCAGTTTGTCCATCGGGTTCATCTGTTTGCGCAGCATGTCAACGTGCACCGAAGCGCCGCCGGTGATCTCCAGCGAAAAGTATCCCGCCGCGTTTCTTTCGGGCGCCACCAGGATCTGCGTGTGGGGCATGATCCGGTTTTTAAAATCCGACTGCGAAAGGTCTCTTTCCGTATTGGTCAGGTAGTATCCTTTCTGCCTGCGCATTTTTTCAAGAACAGGGACAATGCCCGCGTTTTTGAGTTCCTGGCGAGTGATTCTACCCTCCGGTACATTTTTCATAAACTTACTCCTCGGTGCTGCCTTCTGGATGCATCAATAAGCATAAGGATTGATTTTCCTGGCATGGATTTCCGCGATCAGTTTGGATAGTTTTGCGATTTCGCGTTCCGTATCCGGGTAATCAAATATTTCCGGGTGAAGATCAAGATAGCTGGTAGTGAATTGCCCGCTGCAAAAATCCTTTTCTTCGCAAAGAGCCAGATAGAAGGGGATGGTTGTCTTTGGGCCAATAATCAAAAAGTCTTTCAACGCGCGCCTTAGGCGCTGGATGGTATGCGCCCAGGAATAGCCGCGAACCGTCAGTTTCACCAGCAGCGAATCATAATCGGTCGGTATTTTATAGCCCTGATAAACAATCCCGTCGAGACGGATTTCCGGTCCGCCGGGCGACTGGTAAACTTCGACTCGTTTTCCACCTTCCGGCATGAAATTATTTTTGGGGTCTTCCGCGTTGATGCGCACCTGGACGGCTTTGCCGACCAGGCGGATTCTTTCTTCGGGAATCTCGAGCCTGCCGCCTGCGGCAAGCAGAATCTGCTGGCGAATGATATCGATGCCTGTCAGAATTTCTGTGACGGTATGTTCCACCTGAAGCCGCGTATTGATTTCCATGAACCAGAATTCGTTTGTTTTCGGATCGACGAGGAACTCCACGGTTCCGGCATTCACATAACCAGCCTGGCATGCGGCCCGGATAGCGGTCTGATGGATCGCTTCAAGAACGTCGGGCGGCAGATCGGCGGGCGCAATTTCAAGAAGTTTCTGATGACGGCGCTGAATGGAGCAATCCCGTGTGCCCAGGTGCATGACTTTGCCATAAACATCGGCCAGAATCTGCACTTCGACGTGACGGGGTGACTCTACACATTTTTCGATGTAGATTCTTTCGTCATTGAATGCGGAACGGGCTTCGGAGCGGGCCTGCGGCAATTGCGCCCGCA
>JAQVLL010000196.1 GCA_028704195.1 Smithellaceae bacterium | reverse complement strand
GTAACGGCCGATCACGTTGGCTTTGCAATCGCCCGCGATCGTCCATGCCGCAAGAGAGCTTCCCAGGAGGTCGTACAGCTGCAACACGCGTGAACTTCCCGCTAGCTGCAGGATGTCCACGGAATGAGGCGATTCTGCGGTTGTAACGATCGGCAGGTGTTCAAATTCTTCCCGCAGGGTCAACGTGATGTTTGTGTTCATCTGGTCGCTGTTGGTGGCGACAATCAGTGCCGCATTCTGAGCGCGAAGCTTCGAATAGGTTTCGGGATCGTCAATATTGCCGACAGCCACCCGAATGTTCTTGTCATATAATTCCAGCGCCTGTTTTAATTCATCAACCACAACTACATAATCCTTTTTGTAGCTCGCAAGTTTTTCCACCAGAGATGAGGTTACCGGATCGTAATTGGTGATAATTACATGATTGCGGGTATCCATCGGAAGTTCACGAGGGGCGCGGCTTCTTGCCTGCGCGTCCATCCAGGGGGCAAAAAAGAATTTGATAAAGACGAAGGGAAGGAGAATCAAAAGAAGAATAACACCTGACAACAGAACAAAAATGGAAAAAGCGCGGCCAATGTCGCTGGTGAAGGTAATATCCCCGAAACCCAGGGTGGACATTACCGTCAGCGTCCAGTAAAATCCGGTAATCCAGGAATGCTCCTGCCCTTCCAGATCCATCAGATAATGAAAAAGAATGCTGTATAAGGTTATCAGTGCTATAATGACCAGGAGATACTTGACCAGCATGCTGATGTTGGCTTTAACGATCTTGCTTCCCGATATTGTGCTTAATATCGCAGACAGAAACTTCATCGGATGTATCCCTGATAATTTATTTATGACGTGATGAGTATAAGAACAACGGGTTTCACTGTCAACAGAAATCATGGTTCGGTGAATATCCGTGAGTCCTTCCGCTGCTAGCGGACGATGATGTTGTTTAGCGCTTCTTCGATTGCCGCGTATTGAAACTGAAACCCTGAATCCAGCAGGCGACGGGGAATTACACACTGGCCTTTGAGCAGGACGGAACCGAATTCACCGAGAATCAGTTCAATCATAAAGCCCGGTGCGGGCAAAAAGGAAGGACGGTGCAAAACTCTGCCAATGGCCTTTCCCAGATCCTGGTTGCGGACAGGCCGGGGAGAACACAGGTTCACCGCACCGGATACTTCTTTATGCTTCAGCAGGAAAACAAACGCTTCAGCCAGATCATGAATATGAATCCAGGAAAACCACTGGCGCCCGCTTCCCAGCGGACCACCCAGAAAAAATTTAAACAGGGGAGTCATCTGGCCCAGCGCTCCTCCGTCTGGCCCAAGCACAATGCCAAAACGGGTGATGACAACGCGTGCACCTTTCTCCCGCGCCCGTAGAGCCTCCTCTTCCCAATCATGTGCCAGGCGTGCCAGAAAATCATTGCCGGCAGGCGATGATTCAGTTAGCTCTTCGTCTTCATGAAATCCGTAATATCCCACGGCGGATGTGCTGAAAAAAGTGATGTGGCTTGCATCATCCGGCAGAGCTTCAACCAGATGCCTCGTTGTATTGATGCGGCTTGCGCGCAGGATGGTCTTCTGCTGTTGTGTCCAGCGGCTGAATATGGAAGCACCGGCAAGATTGACGATGACATCGTGATCACGAACGGTTTCCTGCCATTTGCCCCTGTTGTTCGGATCACCGTGCAGATAGGAGAGGCCGGATTTTTTAAATTCTTTGCCGGTAATCGCCTGCGTGAGAATTGTAACATGATGACCTTCCCGAATAAGACGATCGGCCAGGAATGTTCCGACAAAACCTGTTCCTCCTGTCATGAAGATTTTCATGATGCCCGTTTCCTTTTTTAGACGCTGTTTTTTAGAAAACTTTTTTGTCGCCGATGAGGGGCAGCACCTTGTCCAGATGGAAAAAAATCAGAAACCTGGAGCCGTTTTTTAGCTTTCCTTCTCCCGCGGGGTGCTTCTTCCGTCTTATTTCCTCAATCAAGGGGCTGTCTTTTTCCTCCCGGACTTTGGTGATATAGAGTCTGCGGCCTTCATAACAGCCTTCTTCCTTGAAGAGGTAGACCGCATGGGGGTTTACCTGAAGATTGGCGTGGGTCAGACGATCTCCGGCAATGAAGGCGACCGTCTCTTCATCCATAAAGTGCGGTCTGCCATAGACGGCGGCATTGACTTTACCGATTCGGTCAGCGGTGGAAAGAACACCAAAGCCTTCCGCCTGATCAAAATAATCGCTTAACTTCATATTTCCCCCTTTGATTTTAATGTGTTTTCGAATAAACTAAACCATGAATGGTATATTGTAAAGGGCAAGGATGAACTAAAATGAAAAAAATCATCATTATTTTTATTTTGTTGTTTGCCGGTTGTGTTTCCATGCCGGATGGTGTGAAACCGGTAGATCATTTTCAGGCCCAGCGGTATCTGGGGAAGTGGTATGAAATTGCCAGGCTGGATCATTCTTTTGAACGGGGGTTGAGCCGCGTAACGGCCCAGTACAGTCGGCGTGAAGATGGCGGTATCCGTGTGGTGAACCGCGGTTATCTGGCAGGCGAAGGCAAATGGAAAGAAGCTGAAGGCAGAGCATATTTTGTTAATGGGCCGGATCAGGGATTTTTAAAAGTCTCTTTTTTCGGCCCGTTTTACGGATCTTACGTGATTCTGGAACTGGACCAGCAGAATTACACTTGTGCGCTGGTCTGTGGACCGGACAAATCCTATCTTTGGATTTTGGCCCGCAGTCCTGAACTGGATAAAGACATCATGAACCGGTTGATTTCCAGGGCGTCATCCCTGGGTTTTGACACAGGCAAGCTTATTTTTGTGAAGCATGATGAAAGGGATAAAACATGACCTGCAGGATTCTTGGGATTTCCGGGTCACCGGTGAAGAAAGGCAATGTTGAAACATTCTTGAGCCTTGCGATGGAGGGACTGCCCGTAAAAAATATCGAACAGGAAACGGTTCATCTTTCCGGTTTGAAAATTCAGGATTGCATCCATTGCAATTTTTGCCTGTCCAGGCAGAAACCGGGCAAATACTGTTCCCTGAAAGATGACGCACAATCCGTCTTTGAAAAAGCTGAGGCGGCGGATATCATCGTGCTGGCCAGTCCCGTGTATTTCATGCGCACTTCCGCGCGGATGGCCGCGATGATAGACCGGTTTCGGGTGTTTGTTTTCGGCAATCTGACGGCTGGTCGCATGAAAAATAAAATCGGCGTAAGTATGGCTGTGTCCTGGATTCGGCAGGGCGGAATTGAAACAACGCATCTGGCGCATATCCTCGCTTTTCTGACGCTGGAAATGATTCCGGCCAGCGTTCATCAGGGCATCAGCCCACTTGGTGCCTCGGCTCATGCCAGCTCTCGTGGTTCGGGTGACTTTGACCTTCATGAAATGCCCGGCATCGAGAGTGACGCATCCGGTCTCCAGTCAGTAAGGTTCATCATGCGGCGGGCACTGGAGCTGAACAGGATGATGCATAAATGAAGCGGGATCAGTGTGATAAAAAAATTCATTTTTGCAGATATGCCGGAATAAAGAAATAATGAACGGAAACTTGTCTTGTTACAAAAGATAAAAGCACATCCGGATGACTCCGCCTTTATTTTTCAGACATCACATTGAGCGTGGCCAAACTTACGGAAGGTTTATTTATACGCTTTTCTGCCAACAACAGGAATTTGAATCAAACGTTCTTTTGATTACACATAACATTGTTTTAAAGCAGGTTTCTCTCCCCTTCCTTGAGGAAGTCCATACTGCTTACTCTCCCGCTTCTTTTCCCGCTTCCAGAAGTATCGGATCTTGCAGACTTCGCCGATGGGCAACCCCGTCATATTCTCCAGATCCGTAATGCGAATGTTAGGGTTTTTGTCAAGTTCATTAACGATGATCTGTTCTTGATGACTCATCTTTTCACCCTGTCCTTTAATTGGTAAGAAACGAATCAAGGTTATGGCTGTTATATAAAAATACTTTGTCATACGTGTCAGCAAATAATGTGCCTTGGAAGCCTGTTTCTGCTTATACTTTATAATATTTTGATTTCGTTATATAATTTTTAATGTAATATCATAGGCGGCGTATGGGTTCATATAAAATTTATCGGCAATTGTAAATGATTCCGACGATGAAATACATGCGGATGCATACTTTAGGGGAGTATATTCGCAGAAAAAGATTTTATTACAATATATTACATCAGATATATATTCTGTAAAGAATTCCGATAGCCATAACTTTTGCTGTCAAGACGTATAAATTGACTTAAATTACAGATATTTATCAAAGCTTTGTGATGCATTTGCTCCTTCCTGATGTCAAGACGGCTTATTGCCCAAAGACATCAAAAACCCCGGCGAAGCTGCCAGAGTGCAATCTTGTGTAAAAAATGTTCAATCCCGACATTTTTGGTCGAAATTGCATTGACATCTAAAATGATTCCTCATAATGTTTTTGTAGGACTTTATGATAATACCACGAAGCGTGAACCGGCTCCCTTTACCATCAGGAGTTAATATCATTGAAAGTGTATGAAAATAAAATCAAAACCAAATAAATCCAAGTCGCAGGATAAGCCTGAAACATCTGGAATATCAGACAAAACAATACAAGCCAGGGAGCAACTGTTCCAGGCTGTTGCCCAGCAATCTTCGGATATTATTCTTCTCGTGAATAGGGAAGCAGTGGTGCTGTATGAAAACGACGCTGTGGAAAGAATCCTGGGATTTAAGGCTGATCAAAGAATTGGCAATAAAGTATTTGATCATGTACACCCT
>JAQVLL010000195.1 GCA_028704195.1 Smithellaceae bacterium | reverse complement strand
CTCTCCCCTCACCCCGTACCCCTTACCCCTTACCCCTTACCCCTTACCCCTTGTCCCTCACCCCTTATTTCAATCGATATGAATATTTAAGTGCTAGTACCAAAGGCGTATTTTCCTGATGTTTCTTAAAAAAACGGAAAATACGTCTTTGGTGGTATTTACTTGTTTCATGTTTTTCTATATTCGTTTAATCGATTTATAACAGCGCCATAACTGTTTTTTATGGCAGTGGATAAGTATTTATAACGAGAGCATTCATTTTTTTTATAATAATGTTAACACTTTATCTGTGATAGTGGGTGAACGAGGGAGTCCTTTTGGTTATTCTTATCGGTTTTCTCATTGTTGTTCTTGGTCTCGTGAATCCGTATGTTCCGATTCAGGAAGTGCCAAGCAACGAGTTGCGTGTTGTATCGGGAACGCAATCGTCGCCTGTTACCTTTCACCAAGGGCTTAAATCTCAAGCCGAATTTACCAATGCAGACATTGTAAAACAGCAATATGATTATTCCTGCGGATCTGCGGCCCTGGCCACACTGCTCAATTATTATCTTGGCGAGCAATTTACAGAAAAGCAGATTATCCAAGCACTTGTCGAGTACGGCGACAAACAGCAGATAGAGAAATTGAGGGCATTTTCGCTTTTGGACATGAAGCGTTTCGTCGAAAAGCTGGGTTACAAGGGAACGGGCTACAGGGCGGAAATTGAAGACCTCAGAACTCTGGGCAAGCCTTGCATTGTTCCGGTGGAAATCTTCGGCTACAGTCATTTTTGCGTTTTTAGGGGAATCTTTCAGGATCACGTCTTTCTGGCCGATCCCTATATGGGGAACGTCAGTTACCCCGTGGAGGATTTTCGCAAAATGTGGCAGCGCAACGTGGCTTTTGTCGTAACCAACGGCGAAATCACCAACTGCGCCCTCATGCTCGAGGAGGAGGACTTGAGATTTGTCGATCTGGATGCCACACGTCACGCCCTCAACAATTTTCAACCTCCGTCTGTCCTTATGGAAAATTTGCGCATTGATAATGCTATGGGCGTACGGCCGACGGCAAGATGAGGTATTAAGGTATTTTACTATAAAATCATATATTTATTGAGAGTTGGTTGCGAGGATATTTTGGGACTGCCTGTAAACGCGAAGCAATCATAGACCTTGTTAACTTGGATGCAAAGGAGAAATTTCGTGAAGAAAAATATAATCCTGTTGGCCTTTTTGGTGATCTCCACGCTGATGATCGTACCGGCACTGGCCCAGACACCTACAGAGACGCAAAATCAACAGACCCAGGATTCCTCAACGGGGTCGGTTGCAGCTCCCGATCAAGCCCCGGCCACTCCCGCGAAACAACAGAGAGCGGATGAACCCAGGTCGATCCAGCAGAAGATCGATGACCTGCAGCGGCAGGTGGAAGCCCTCAAGGAACAGGGTCGTACCCGTGAGAAACTCACCATAACGGCGGAAGAGCAGTCGGAAAAGGAAAAGAGCGTCCTGACCGCAGTTGGACGTGAATATACCCTGATGCAGAAAGGGAAATTCGAACTGGAATACAGCCTGCGCTACGAGTATACGTCCTCCAGTGAACTGATTGCCGGCGAGGAACACACGACCGCAGTGCACCCCCGCGCCAACCATACCATCCGCAACGCTATTGGCATTCAGTACGGTTTGCTCAATAACCTTACCATTACCGCTAACCTTCCCTTTGTCTTTGCCTATGACAAAACGGGAAGTTCATCAAGCAAGGACGTAACAGATCTGGGTGATCTGACCATAGGGCTGGACTACCAACCTTTTAAAAGTGGCGGTATATGGCCAACAACGATTTTCACATTGACGGGTATCATTCCCACGGGCAGAAGCCCATACAAGATCAACCGCATGACAGACCTGCCGACCGGCAACGGTGTGTATGCTGTTGCTCTGAACATGAACATGAGCAAATCCATCGATCCGGCCATGATCTTCGGTGGTGTCGGAGCTACCTACCGTTTCGAACCAGGCGGCATCGATTATAACATCAATGGCATTGTTGTCGATGCGGTTAAGCCGGGCATGAGTTTCAATGCAGCCCTTGGCTTGGCCTACTCCATTTCCTATGCTTTGTCGATGAACGTTCAGTTCCAGTATGCGTACCACATGGGTACGGATTATTTAGTGACGGGCGGAGAGACAGCCTACGTAACGCCGGCCTACAGTTCGGCAAACCTGATTGTCGGGACCGGCTGGCGGTTTTCGCCAAAATGGATGTTGTCATTCTCGGTTGGTGTCGGGTTGACGAAAAATGATCCGGACTTTTTCTTCCTGGCCCGTCTGCCTTTCAGTTTTTAAGCAAGGATGCTGATGAAGAAAGACGCGCCCATGACATGGAAAAGACTGGGATTTATTATTCTTCTGTGGATTCTCGTGTGTCTTCCCCGGGAAGGTGGCGCCGCGCTTTTTGAGCAGATGATCGTCGAGACGCGGGCGCAATCGCTGGGCGGCGCTGTCACCGCTGATCCCCAGGGGCCACTGTCTGCCCATTTTAACCCTGCCGGGCTGGATCGGGTTCGCGGGACGGAACTCGCTATGGGTGTTTCCTATATTCCGGTCCTGAATATCAAGAGCAAATTTACACAGGCTGTCGATCCGGCTACCGGCAAGCTTTGGGCGCCCTTTGGCGGCTGGTTCAATAACGGCATCGATCCCGTGGCCGGTCAAGAAAGTTCCACTAAGCCGAGCGTCGAATTTCCCATTATAGGCACGCTTCCCTTTAATCTTCTGGCCGGGGCGAACCAGGGAATAGCTTATCACGGCAAGGGTTCATCTTTCGCTTACGGCTTCGCCCTTTATGTGCCCTTCGGAGTCGGCATGGAACACACCGATCCAACCGACCCGGCGCGCTTCTTAGGCAAAAGAATGTCCCTTCTTCGCCTGGTGATGGCACCCACCATTTCCTACCGGGTGACAAAAACCCTCTCCGTCGGTGCGTCCTTCGGCATGGGGCTGGCCTGGATGGGATTTGATACAAGAATGCGCACCCCGAACGAGCTGGTGGCCCTGACAGGTGCTCTCGGCGAAGCAACCGTCGGCCTGGAAATACCCATCATCTCGGAACTGACTTTTCCGCCACCCTGGTTCGGGGGAGGCCTCAGTCCCTATGAGGACGTTGGCGGCCTGAAGTTTTTCGCTGAAGACAACCTGACCACATCATTCAACGTCGGATTTCTTTGGGAGCCCTTCAGCTGGTTGTCTATCGGAGGCGTTTATCAGAGCGAATCCAAGGCCGAAATGAGAGGAAAATATACGCTGGATTACAGCAAGCGCATGCAGAGAACCGTCAATTGGCTCGGTTCATCGCCAACAACAATTATCATCGCCGCCATGCTTGACCTGCCGACCTACGCTCCGGAACAGCATACCGGAGACATGTCGATAGAAGTCATCTTCCCTGCCCGTGCCCAATTGGGCATCGCGCTGAAGCCTCACCGCCGGGTAAAATTCCTTGCGGATGCACAATGGGTTCAGTGGTCGCGCTGGGAAAATCTGGAAATCGTCTTTGACCGGCGAATTGAACTCTTTCGCCTGACCAAACTCATGGGCTATACAGGCGGCGATTATACAATGAAACTGGAAAACGGTTTCAAAGACACCATCCATGCCAGCTTCGGTCTGGAGCTTGAACCCATTGATGGTGTTTTTCTTCGTTTCGGTTATGACTCCCGTCCGACATCTATTCAGGACTCCCATTTCGGACCGATTCCCATGGGTGACATGAAGCTCTACAGTTTCGGATTCGGCATCGAGACCAAAAACATCTCCTTTCTCAAGCCGCCTGAACGAAGATACAAGGGTCTTATGGATCTTGCCCTGCATCAGTTGCTGCACGCCGACAGGATTGACTTTGGTGTTACCTATATGACGTCAAAAGCCGAGATAAGTAACAATACAAGTCAAAACTTCAACTCAACCGATTTTACCAAACCCGTCTACAACCCCTTTGCCGGCCTTAACTATGAAAATGAAATAACAACCTGGATCTTGAATTTAAATCTGACCTTCAGGTTCTGAATCGCATAAGTCTGTCTGTGGTCAATCCTTCTGTGCCAAAAAACCATCACCAACATTTAAATAACTGATATTAATAATGATGTTTTAAGTCATGAACGAACACATTGTATATGTGATGAGGAATGTCGGCCGATTGAGAGCCGATTTGATCCTGTTTGCCCATATATAGTCGTTCTTTATGTCCATATATGGACATTTTACAATCGATGCCGTCCTGGTAATCAAGTTTCATGCGCTTTTAGCGATTGTGTTTACACTCAAAATCTGATCACAGCAATTAACCCGGAATACGCAATAGACAAAAAAGGACATTTATAACCTGCGGGTCGTGCGTTTACGCTTCGACAGGCTCAGCGACCGAAGGGGTAAGGGGTAAGGGGTGAGGGGTAAGGGGTGAGGGGTAAGGGGTAAGGGGTGAGGTCAAGGAATTTCCTTCGTGTCACTTCGAATCCCGATCAGGCCGAATGAGAAGTCTTTAAGATTTCTCCCGTCAACGGGACGGTTCTATTTTTATTTCATTTTCATCAGCCATATTCAAAAAATTGAACCGAGCGTTTTTTTACTTTTTTTCACTTTTACTTGACATTAACCCAGATTCCGCAATAGGGCAGATTTCTATTGCGTAGCAATAGGGATTGGGTTAAAAATGCGTAAGGAAATTGATAGCATTGATTCATTCAGTCTCTATAGAAACAGGAGTAAAACTTTCTTACGGGAGGAATCATGGTTTTTGAGACCGG
>JAQVLL010000194.1 GCA_028704195.1 Smithellaceae bacterium | reverse complement strand
TTATCGGGATTGGCGCGGCACTGCTCCAGTTTTTCGGCAACCCGCCCAATATGGGAATCTGCGTAGCCTGCTTTGAACGGGACATCGCGGGGGGGCTGGGACTGCACCGCGCGGATGTCGTCCAGTATCTTCGCCCCGAAATCATGGGATTCGTTCTGGGTGCTTTTGCTGCGGCCCTCATTGCCGGAGAATACAAACCCCGCGGCGGTTCGGCGCCACTGATCCGTTTTTTTCTTGGCATCTTTGCGATGCTGGGCGCATTGATCTTCCTAGGGTGCCCGTGGCGGACGCTTTTGAGACTCGCCGGCGGCGACGGCAACGCCCTCCTGGGAATCGCGGGACTGATTGTCGGGATATTCATTGGCGTCCTGTTCCTGAAAAACGGCTATAGTCTGGGACGCTCCTACGCACAGCGAAAAGCCGGCGGGTGGGTGTTCCCGGCGCTGATGATTGGCCTATTTCTGCTGTTGGTGTTTCAGGTTTCCTTTGCACCGGGTGGTCCTATTTTCTTCAGTACAAAGGGCCCCGGCTCACAACATGCTCCCCTTCTGATCAGCTTGATCGCCGGTTTGATCATTGGAGGTATCGCACAACGCAGTCGCTTCTGCACCATGGGAGCGTTTCGTGATGTTATACTTATTAAAGATTTTCATTTAATCAGCGGTGTCGCCGCGCTTCTGGTTTTCGCGTTTGCAACCAATTTCATTTTAGGCCAGTTTAAGCCCGGTTTTGAAGGCCAGCCTGTTGCCCACACCCAACACATTTGGAACTTCCTGGGCATGGCGCTTTCCGGGCTGACATTCGTCCTCGCAGGTGGATGCCCCGGACGCCAGCTCTTTTTGTCAGGCGAAGGCGACATGGACGCGGCAATCTTTGCAACCGGCATGATCGTTGGCGCAGCTATCGCACATAACTTCGCCATGGCATCATCACCCAAAGGCGTTGCCGCATTCGGCCCGGCCGCTGTGATCATCGGGTTTTTGTTCTGCCTGGTGATTGGTTTTACCCAACGCGATAAAACATTCGCTTGAATCAACCACCTCGCAGCGAGCAACGGCGAATTAACACTCGTCGCGCTTAAGCGGGATTGAGCAGAAAGGAGAATAACGATGAGCACAAAGAAGGTAGACGCCCGAGGGTTGTCCTGCCCACAGCCGGTTGTTTTAGTTGACCGGGCGATCGCAGAAGGCAGTATGGATATTGAAGTTCTGGTAGATAATGAAGTATCCTGTGAAAATGTCCAGCGCATCTCGACTAAAAGGGGATTTAAGACCCAGGTGCGCCATGAGGGTTCTGATATCATTATCAACGCAACCAAGTCCTGAAAGGCCATTATTTCGGTCAGCTTAATGAACTTTTTTGAGGTTGATGCCCCAATAACGATTTTGATGACTCATTGAAAGCAATACGTGGCAAACTTTCCGGAGCGCCACTTATTTTATGTCAGGTCCTTTCCATGGTATTTCGGCTATCGCCCGCATCTTCCCGATCTACCCTCGCATTTTGTTTATTCAACTGAGCGTGTGAAGGAAACATGTAAAATCCTGACAATGATGACATAAGGTACTAAAATGATGTTTTTCAGGAAAAAAGACAAAACTGTTTTTGAAGGGGGTGGGCTCATCCTTTTTCATGTGGTAGAAGAGGCCATCACGGCGGAAAAGATTCTTAAGGCGAACCGGTACGAGGCGAAACTGGTCGCGCCGCCGCCTCATTTGCGCAAGGGATGCGATCTGGCACTGGAGATCAACCTGGTGGAGAAAGCCGGCGTGGAGAGGCTCCTTTCCGAAAAGGGCGCATATTACCTGGAAATCCTGCCGATCAAGGGCGTGGGCGAACTGCTCGACGTCGTCCAGATCAAATATTTTGACAGCGCCTGCATGGTTAAGGCGGGAAATATGAAACTCACCTTTGATACCCAAACGGGCGTCATCGTGAACATTTCCGGAGGCGGCTGCCCCGATATCCCCTTTTTGCATGTGAATATGCTGGATAAAAAAATCACCGAGGTAACCCGGCCCAGGGAAAAAGGCTTCACACTTTGCGCGCTGATGCTTGACCGGGCCTTTGTGGAAGCCCTGGACATCTGGAACAGGGGAGGAAACTGATATGCTGCTTGTGTGCGGAACCATTCCACGGGAAGACCTTTCGATCATCACCGGCGATGCCCGGTTTGATGGAGAAAAGCTTTTTATTGAAGATAGAGAAATTCTCTGCACTCAGGGAACGGCGGCTTTAATAAGCGCCGCTTGCGTAACGGCACAACATTTTAAAAGCGCGCCGCCGCGCGTGATTCTTGCCGGGGACACAGGCAGAGGAAAAAACAGCCACGCCCTCTATGATTACCTTGCTGAAAATATCAGCCGGATCAATCCCCATGTTCTTCTGATGCACTACATCCTTCCGGTCATGGGGCTTATGAAAAAAGTACATGCAGCCGCTTTAAAATGCAGGGAAAAACCCGTTCTCATGGCGGACGCTTCGTCTATGTATGCCGCTAAGGCCGCGGGACTGGGTTCTCAGTTCGACGTTTTTACGCCTGACATGAGCGAAATCGCTTTTTTGGCCGACCCGGACGCAATCCATCCAGCCTATATCAGTCGTCATTTATTCAACACAGACACATCCAGGACTCCGGATCTGATCGCCACCGCCTGGCAGCAGAAAAGTGCGGCAAAGATTCTGATAGTGAAGGGGTCGACTGATTACATTGTCGAAAACGGAAAGATTATCTGCACCGTATCGGAGCCGGACATCCCCGCACTTGAAGCCATTGGCGGGACGGGGGACACTATCAGCGGTATGACAGGCGCAATGATAGACGCAGGACTGCCGCATCCTGAAGCCGCCATTGCCGCTGCCAGAACCAACCGCAGGGCCGGCGAAGCGATTGGGGCGACGCCTGCCACAAAAATCCGTTCGATCATCGGAGCCATCCCGCAGGCGCTGAATGCTTATTAATTTTAGGATCAGAAAATTAAATAAGGGAACATCCATGATTGAAAAGGGAATACCCTCTCTGCGCGTAAATGGTGAAATATAATGCTGGGAAATCTTTTCTGTCTATTATATTTTGACAACAAATAGATAATGTTCAATCAGTTTAACGTCTGCTGGAAATGCAGCTGAATTGCAGACGCAGAGGTTATGAGCGGATGGCAGGGACGATTATTGCTTAAGTTATCCTATTTCCCATATTTCATTCGGTCGCACAATCAGGGCCTCGTGATTGACCTTGCAGTTGCACCTGGGGCACGTGGAACTCGTGGCTTTGTCAACGTAGTCGTCATCAAAAGGGTCAAGTTGCAGGTTGATGGAGGCCCTGTGCCAATCCTTATACACATGGCCACACTCAGGGCAGCGGATAACGATTTCTTCGGGGGGTGATGTCATAATTTTCTTCTCCTGCAAAAAGGCTGTCGTTTAATCTGTTTCAAGTGGCAGAGCATGGCGTCAAAATTGCGTAGCAACTGCCCATGCTTTGAACTGTCCAACTGATTGCCTTTTTATGAATTGCCAATCAACCCTGCCTTGACAGCATAATCATGGTTTTTAAATATGGCCATGGCGGTATTCATCTGGCTGAAGCCAAGCTTTTTGTAGAACGGCTCCTTGCCCGGATTGGCATAAAGGATGATTTTTTTATGTCCCCTGGAGAACTCGACCAATTTTTGTATGACGGCCTTTCCCAGCCCCAAACCCTGGAAACCCGGATGAACGGCCACATCGCACAGGTAAGAACAATCGGCTCCATCAGCCAGAGCCCGCCCCACCGCAATAACTCTATTTTCGTGCAGGGCAAAACATTTGAATTTGCTGTTACCAAATACAAGTTCAAGATCCTTCGGGTCCTTTTCACCAAGCGGAGCGATTTTATAAAGTTCTGACAGCTCGTTCCAATTTATATTCTCCTGATTGTATTTCCATTTAATATTCAAAGTCGGTTCCTCGTAATTCATAATGTGTGAATCATTGGCGGCTTAAAGCTTTCTGATGGATTTTCTCGTTACGTCATTACGATTGTTTCTTTGCAACAACCGCAAATTCCCGGCTCTGTGATGAAAAAGGCGTTCCGGCAACATCGGAATAATAACATTCAATGGCAAAACCACACTCTCCAAACTCCCTCTCCAAATCTTCAGGGCTGAAGTATTGCAGCCAGTTATAGACTGTGCGTGATCGTTGGGTTTCAATGATCGTGTACTTATCAAGGACCACTTTTTCCTCCTCATACCTGAATGTATTCAGGAAACCGTAATACTTATGGGGAGACCAAAAACCATCCAGAAGATTGGCTTCATAGAGTGCCTTCTCTTCCCGTTCATCAAATGCTGCCAGTGAATACACGTCTAGAAGAACTGATCCGGAGGGTTCAAGTAGTTTGTGAAACCGGGAAAGTAATACTCTCCTCTGGATGGGGCTCAATGCACAGAAATCACACATAATCATAAGCACAAGATCGAAGCGATCTTCTATCTCAAAATCGAGATAGTTCTGGTTTATATATTGAACGGAGAGTCTTTCTCGTCTTGCAGTTTCTTGGGCATACTGGATTGACCTCTTTGAAAAGTCTATGCCCGTTACTGCTGCTTGCTGACGAGCCAGTCTCGTGGCATATAATCCCGGGCCACAGCCGAAGTCGGCAATCTTTTTCCCTGCCCCGATGGTAAAACGGGAAGCGATCCAATTCACCGATCGATCGATGAAATTCATGTTGCGGGATGCAAGATCAATCTTAGCATTCGAATGGAATCGGAACATCTGCTCGGATTTGTGCTCATTCGTCCATAGATCAGCCGCCGTATAGA
>JAQVLL010000193.1 GCA_028704195.1 Smithellaceae bacterium | reverse complement strand
AGAATGCAAGCCTTCGCCGGAAATGTCGTCTGCTCTACCCAATTGCGCCGCGTCGCCGGATATGCGCGCGTTTCTACGGATTCGGACGAACAGTTCACCAGCTTTGAGGCGCAGGTCGATTATTACACGAAGAAAATCCAAGAAAACCCGGAATGGACCTTCGTCAAGGTATTTACGGACGAGGGAATATCCGCGACCAATATGAAAAAGCGAGACGGCTTTAACGCTATGATCGCTGACGCGCTGGCGGGTGAGATCGACCTGATCGTTACGAAATCCGTCAGCCGCTTCGCGCGTAACACCGTTGATACGCTGACAACCGTTCGCAAGTTGAAAGATCGGGGGATTGAAGTCTATTTCGAGAAGGAGAATATCTACACGCTGGATGCGAAGGGGGAGCTTTTGATCACGATCATGAGCTCGCTTGCGCAGGAGGAAAGCCGATCGATCAGCGAAAACGTAGCGTGGGGCAAACGCGCAAAGGCAGCAAGCGGGCGGGTGTACTTGCCCTACAAGCAGTTTCTCGGATACGAAAGAGGGTCGGATGGATTGCCACAAATTGTCGAGAGCGAAGCGGAGACGATCCGGCTGATCAACAAACTGTTCCTCGAAGGCAAGACGCCATCCGGAATCGCTCGGCATCTTGAACGCTCGCAGATTCTTTCGCCAGGCGGCAAGGTGAAATGGCAGCATGGAACGATCGTGAGCATATTAACAAACGAGAAGTACAAGGGCGATGCGATTTTACAAAAGACCTTCTGCACGGATTTCCTGACCAAGAAGATGAAACGCAATGAAGGTGAGCTCCCGCAATATTACGTCAGCGGCAGCCACCCGGCGATCATTCCTGCAGAGGTGTTCGATGGGGTTCAGCTGGAAATGAAACGCAGACGCGAGGCGAAGTATACGGCTCGGGAGCATTGCTTCTCAGGCCGGATTATTTGCGGGGACTGCGGTGCGTCGTACATTGAAAAAGTGTGGCACAGCACTTCCCAATACAAAAGAAGAATCTGGCAGTGCTCCCGGAAATTCAAGAACGACGAACGATGCAAAACGCCGCACTTATATGAGGACAATGTGAAAGCGGCATTCGTTCGGGCGATGAACGAGATGATCGAGGACAAAAATGACGTGATTTCGGAGTATAAGCAGATCATCCGACTCCTGACGGATCACGCAGCATTGGATCTAGAAGTAAAACAGCAAACCGAAGAAGCAGAAATCGTCGCCGAACTCATTCAAAAATGCGTTGCAGAGAACGCCATCACTACGCAGGATCAGGAGGCTTATCTGGAGCGCTACAAAGGCCTGAAAGCGCGCTACGAGGCTGCTACGCAACGGCTCAAGCAGATCGAGGATCAACGCACGGAGCGCAAACAGCGCCGGCAGAAAATGCTGGAGTTCATTCGGATGCTAGAGAGCATTGATGGGTTGCTGACGGAATTCGATGAGGGACTGTGGAATGCGACGGTGGCAAAAGTTACGGTTAATGTCGATGGAGTTATGGTTTTCCGGTGGAAAAATGGGATGGAGGTTTCAATTTTCGAATAAAAGGAACACCAGTTCGAAACGCTGAAATGCTTGTCTTTTCAATTCGACGTCATCATCTAGAGGCTGCGGAAAGCTTTGGGACACATCACGATCAGCAGCATGGGCCCGACGTGCCATTTGAGCGTGATCAGAAATTCTGAAATTCTCCAGCGCGCTGACCGAATAAGCGGACATAGATTTGCTTCCCTGAATGTGAACGATTTCGAAGTGACACAATGTCAATACGCCATTTAGCTGCATTTTCAAGCGGTCGTTGCGTTCTCTTCACAACTGCTCGGTTTTTGGTAGTGACAGAAAATACGTGATGAACTCAAGGTATAGTATTTGAAATTTCAAATCAAAGTGGTATACTCAACCTAAATCAACGAAGGGGGTATTTTAAATGGATTATTCGGATTTCGGGTACTCGTATGAAGCAAGTCCTTTTATGACGGTTGTGTACCTCGCGATCGCCGTTCTCGGCATCATCGCAATGTGGAAACTCTTCGAGAAAGCTGGAGAACCCGGCTGGGCATCGATCATCCCGTTCTATAATGTCTATGTGCTCTTTAAGATCACCTGGGGTAACGGCTGGAAGTTCCTGTTCCTCCTGATCCCGATTGCGAACATCGTGTTTATGATCATCACCATGGTCAAGCTCGCAAAGGCATTCGGAAAAGGCGGCGGATTCGCGGTAGGGCTGATTTTTCTGAGCATTATATTCTACTGCATCCTCGCGTTTGGCCCAGCGACGTATCTCGGCGTTCCGCAGGACGTATAGCAGACCCAAACAATACAAACTGAATCAAACCAGATTTAAATGCGAGCTCCCCAAATCGGGGCGCTCGCATTTCGTTGCGTTTGGCCTGGTGCTTTACCTCGGTGTTCTGCACGAGCAGAACTCTTAACAACATTATTGCGATAGATCTGGAAGCAAAACAACAAACCGAAGAAGCCGACATTGTGGCTGAACTCATTCGAAAATGTGTTGCTGAGAACGCCACCACACGGCAGGATCAGGAAGTCTATGCTGAACGCTACAAGGGCCTGAAAGCGCGCTACGAGGCGGCCACGCAACGGTTAAAACAGATCGAGGATCAACGCACGGAGCGCAAACAGCGCCGGCAGAAAATGCTGGAGTTTATTCGGATGCTGGAGCAGGCCGATGAGCTGTTGATAAATTTTAACGAGGGGGTGTGGAGTGCGACGGTGGAAACAGTAACGGTTCAGGTTGACGGGATCATGGTTTTCCGGTGGAAGAATTGCACAGAAACATTTGCAAACAAGATTTGCGAATTATAACAAAACAATCTATAATTACAATTAAATACGATACAAGTAATATGAGTTGGAGGATGACTAGAGGTATGACAAAAAGGGCGCCTTTTCTGATCGTTGTTGGGATTCTTGCAGTTATTCTCGCCATTGTGTGTTTTAGCATGGATGTGGGGAATACTTCACTTGCTTACTCATACGGTGGTGATGCCTATACAGGCATTCAAAATGCCGCCGCTCAGACTGCAAATAATGTTTTGTATCTCGCGAAAATTGCAAGATTTGGTTTCAGTTCAGTTTTGCTTGTTTTAGGTCTTGGCATGATTGCCGCAGGTTCAAGAGCAAGTGAGGACAATGCTGATAAGATAATCACACCTGAGGATCCAAAGAAGGTACAGCAAGAACTTCCTGATCTTTGATTACTTTTTTAATATCCCATCTCAAATCGGTAGACTTTGATGATCTAAATCATGGGTCCCCAATTATGGTAAGCAAGTTAAGTTAACAAGAAGAATATACGTGCATCTTTCGTGGAAGGGGAGGTTCTTGTGGAGAATCGATATACACAATTATTTAAACTGTCTGAAAG
Source organism: Smithellaceae bacterium (assembly GCA_028704195.1). Classification (GTDB taxonomy): domain Bacteria; phylum Desulfobacterota; class Syntrophia; order Syntrophales; family Smithellaceae; genus UBA8904. Next base: position 1,426 of record JAQVLL010000193.1, on the reverse strand, counting down.
AATTTTCACGGCAGGGAGTCCGGTAATAATTGCTGCAGGGGCGCTACTCAAGGACAATCAATCGGGAGAAGTTCTAGCACAGTTAAAGTTTAAAAACATATCAAATAAAAACATACAAGCAATTAAAGTGGCTATCGATGCTTTTGATATTTCGGGGGAACAGATCGAAGGTGTTCTTGAATACCAGTACCTTGACCTGGATGAGTACCGCGATGCAGAATTTGGACATAAAAGCGCAATACGTCTAACCGAAAATACTACTCGTTCATTTTATCCCCGAATACTCGGCGTATATTTTCGAGATAAAACTAGCTGGGTCCCAAAAGAGGACGCAAAATGGGAACCAATAAACGTTCAGCAAAAACTCGAAGAAGTTTTAGAGGATAACGAATTAAAGAAGCAATATGAGATCGAAGCAGGCGTTAAGTGCACATATATCCCGCTGGAAGTTGCAGGTTTGTGGTTATGCACATGCGGGGCAATAAATCATGTAACGGACGCTTCATGCCACATTTGCAACGTGGAATTATCGGTATTAGAAGATAAGCTTAAAGATGAATCCCTTGAAATAAGAAAAGACTCAAGGCTTGAGAATGAAAACCAGGAAACCAGAAGGCTTATAGAGCAAGCAGAGAATGATCGCCAGAAGCGCAAAAAAAAGCAAAAGAGAATAATAGCGATCATGATTCCCGCAATTATTTTAGCAGTTCTCACTTTGCTGTTTACTGTGGTAATTCCCCGCGTTAGAAATGAGAAAACGATCGACTTGATTGAATCTCAAATTACTAAACCACTCATAGACACCGTAAAAAATGATGTCTTCACAGATTATGATCTAGTTGATGTGACTATCGAGTATAAGTCGAAGAGCCTTCAAGAGAACGCATTTACTTTTACTGGAGTTGTGACATGCACATTCAAAGAAGTAGAGCAAAAGGCCTATATACCTTTTTCCGTGACCGGCACTGTTGGAAATACTGAATTTAACTGCACCTTTGGTGAGGGTTATGTTGAATAATCTTTATTTGGATTGGTAATTTTGGACAATTGTTAAACACATTAACAACATTAATGCAAACAAATGTAGCACATATCATTCGATCGACGCATATGTATTACGCGATTTAAAATGCCGTATTTACATAGTATCCACAATTGGCTCTCATTATTTAAAAAATTGTCCAATAAAATGGAGTTTTGCTTGATAACTTTAGTAGCATAGCTTAGATTAGCATCTGAGAAGCACACTAGTTCAACACTCTGAAATGCTCTTCTAAGGGAGCATTTTTGAATTTTTAAGCAAAAGACCGTCTAATAATTTGTTTTGGGGAATGCAGGTTTCACACTTTGGATTGTACTCTGTAGAAAATTCCAATGGGTCCCTATGAAATTATTATTCTTTGGAATAGCTTGCTGATAGGAGTTT
>JAQVLL010000192.1 GCA_028704195.1 Smithellaceae bacterium | reverse complement strand
TCCGATCTCTTCAATCGTGATGATGTGAGCATCACGCATTTCATTGATGTAGTTGATCATAGCGGCCAGGGTGGTCGATTTTCCGCTTCCTGTGGGGCCGGTCACAAGAACAAGACCGCGTTTCAACATGGCGATGGTTTTCAATACCGGCGGCATTTGCAGTTGCTCCAGGGTTAAGATATCCGTCGGGATCAGTCTGAATACCGCTCCCACTCCCCGATGCTGGTAAAGAAAGTTACAGCGGAACCGTGCAACTCCTTCCAGTTCATAAGCCATGTCGAAATCACGATGGCTTTCCAGGATGGATTGTTGATTCTCATTTAACATCTCAAAGAGTAATTCCCGGTTTGATTCAGGTGTCAGAACCGGATGATCTGTCGGTGTTAACTCACCGCGAAGCCTCAGCATGGGCGGGAAACCGATGGCCATGTGCAGATCGCTTGCCCCGCGCTCTTTCATTTCAATGAAATATTCATCAATTTTAGCCATGTGAATCTGCTCCTGGCACATTACACTTTAACGGGGTTTTGATTGACTTTCCTTTTCCATCAAAGGTTTGAAAATAGTCTTGTTGTCGGCATTGCGGTATGCCTCTTCTGCGCTGATGATTTGTGCCTTCAACAGCGACATGATGGACTCATCCATGATCTGCATGCCCACGGCCTTCCCCATCTGCATCATGGACGGGATTTGAAAAACTTTCCCATCTCTAATGAGGTTTGCCACCGGGAGCGTCCCGATTAAGATTTCCACGGCCAGTGCCATCGAGGTTTGATCGGCCCGGGGAATAAGCCTCTGGGTAATCACTGCCTTTATGGATTCGCCCAGCATAGCGCGGATCTGGCCCTGTTCTGCGGCCGGGTAAGAGTCTATGATACGGTCAACCGTCTTGGGGGCGCTTGATGTGGCCAGGGTCCCAATGACAAGGTGGCCTGTTTCGGCGGCGGAAATGGCAAGCGAAATCGTATCCAGATCTCTCAGCTCACCCACCATGATCACATCCGGGTCCTGGCGGAGAGCGCCGCGCAGCGCGTTGGTATAGGATAATGTGTCACGGCCAAGTTGCCGCTGATTGACGGCACATTTTTTTACAGGATGGATGAATTCGATGGGGTCTTCTATCGTAATGATGTGGTGGGAGCGGCTTGTATTGACATAATCAACCATGGCGGCCAGTGTTGATGATTTCCCCTGACCGGTAGCGCCGGTCACGAGAACCAGGCCCTGGTGATTGTCCATGATTTTTTTCACCGTCTCCGGGAGCCCCAGCATTTCAAAGGTGGGAATTTCAAACGGTATGATACGAAAGGACGCGCTGAGCCCCGCCTGGTGGCGCATAGCGCTTCCCCGGAATCTGGCCACTCCCACTATTTCATAGGCAAAGTCGAGCTGGAGTTGTTTGTCAAGCGTCTCTTGTTGTTCCGTGTCGAGCAGTTCGTAAATAAACTGTTCGCATATTTCACGGGTCAGGGAGGGCGTCTGAATCTTTCTCAGCCTACCCAACTTTCTTATTATAAAAGGCTCGCCGGGTGCCAGATGAAGATCCGAAGCTCCGGCGTTTGTCGCCGCGTTCAATACCTTATCCAGCTCAGCCATGCAGAGTCTCCATATTGATAAAGCACTAAATCATTTTTACCTTCATCCATGGTAAAAAAAAAGCAGATGAGACCGGCAAATCTTCCATTCCTCAATTGCTGACAGTTTGTTTACACCCTGAATTTTTTGTAGCTGTTCCTGTAATGATTGTGCCAACGGTTTCTTCGGTAAATGAACTTACGGATTCGCCTATGGTTTAGTCGGATTTTCTACCGGAATGCCCAGCGAATTCAGTTGTGGCTGAGCCTGTGGTTTCTGGGGTTGAACCTGCGGTTTCGGTGGTGGCTGAACCGGTGGTTTTTGAGCCTGAATCGTTGGTTTCTGCTGCTGAGCCGGTGGATTTTGGGGCTTAATCTGTGGCTGCTGGACCTGCGGTTTCGGTGGTGGCTGAACCTGTGGTTTTGGTGATGGTTTAGACGGATCTTCGATAGGAATCCCCAGAGAATTCATTTGTTGCTGGGCCTGTGAAATTGCCGGCAGAGAAGCCGCCATTATCAAGGCTAGGAATGTTGTTCCAATAATTAATCTTTTCATTTTTATTCAACGTCCTTTCTTATTCATTGTCAGCTTAAACAGCTGAGTCTTTCGGATAATGTGCACATATGGAGATGTATTTCATACGTGTTGCAAAATTTACATTAACGTTAACGGATTTTTCAATTTTAATACGGGGAACTAACTGGAAGGAGAGAAGTATTTGCATTTTATGTTGCGAGTTATTAATATCCTGCCCGGCAGTTCAGCCACCGTATCCCTTAAACGGGAATTAGGCCGTTAACTTTGCGTCCCGCTTTTTCAATACGGTTTGCCTTTTTCAAGGTGCTGTCTTTTAAACTAAAATCACTCATAAGTCAAGACTGCACTTCATGGAGGGGACTCCATTGCTTTGAGACTCAAGGTTGGAGGGCGGGGGAGTGATAGACCGTTGTTTAGAAAAGTTGTTCAGATGTGTTCCAAGCATCTAATTTTATTCTGGTAGTCCCAGCGTGAGGGGCGAAACGAAAAGTTATCTAAGGTGCCTGTATTTATTGTAAATATTTGTTATTATTGTATTTGATTTTGCATCCATGCAATGGGAGACTCCAGACGTTCTTCCAAACGGGGACAACACGAATCGTTGCCATAGATTGTCCGCATCACATTATGCCCTTCTTTCACTTGCGGACTCATCATTGAACCTTCGTTTCCGTGTCTTCTTTCGGCAACATCAGTTTCCGTGTGATTTTCAGGTTATGAGTCAACGTATCCTTTTCCCTGCTCTCTTTGGTAACATTTTATTTGAGGCAATTCGTATATTAATTTATGATTGATTTTTATCTTTAAATAAGATTGAATAGCCTTTAATATCAAGACGCGTAATTGCGATTAAACAACCAACACGTTTTAAATAATCAAAGCATAATCAGGTAACTGTTTTTCAACCGACAATATAGTGAATAATATTTTATTATTATCATAGAAAGGAGGAAAAACATGAATTCAAACTTGACAACGATGTGGAATGCCGTGCAGCAGGGCCTGGGAGGTCATATTCCAGCCCTCTTGGGAGCATTGGCTATTCTGGTTTTAGGTTGGTTATTTGCCTTATTGGTGCGTGCCCTAATTCGCAAAGGATTAGGCGCTTTGCGTCTGAACGCGCGTTTTCGCGAGCTCACAGGTCAGAGCCTCAATCTCGAAAAAGGACTGGCCATAGCGTCGTTCTGGATTGTGATGATATTTATATTAACGGCCGTGCTGAACTCGCTTGATCTGACGATGGTCTCCACTCCTTTTGCCGCGTTGTTGACACAAATACTGGAATACATTCCGCACCTGCTGGCCGGATTAATGCTTGCCCTGGTTGCCTGGCTGTTGGCGAGTATCGTTCGCAAGCTCGTGACCAAGGTTCTTTCGAAAACCACACTGGATGAAAAGCTTTCCGAACACGCGGGCGTGGCACCCATCAGCGATGGCCTGAGCCAAGCTTTATTCTGGCTCATCATTCTGCTTTTCGTACCGGCAATTATGGGTGCGCTGCAGATGGACGGTCTCCTGGATCCGTTTCGGGACATGATTGCCAAAGTGCTCGATTTTCTGCCCAACGCTGTAGCTGCCCTTGCCATCGGCTTCGTGGGCTGGATTTTAGCTACGGTTCTTCGTAATCTGACAACAAATCTTTTGCGAACGGCTGGCAGTGACAAACTGAGTCAAAAGGTCGGATTGACAGAAGCGGTAAAACTTTCCAACGCCGTCGGTTTGCTGGTTTTTGTGGCCGTGTTTTTGCCGGCACTGATCGCCGCCCTTGATGCATTAAAAATACAAGCCATTTCCAAACCGGCAACAGATATGCTGGGGATGATTTTACAGGCCGTGCCTCATATCATTGCGGCCGGTCTTATTCTGGTTATCACCTGGCTGGTGGCCTCTTTCGCTTCCCGACTGCTGGCGAGTCTACTCAACACGATGGGTTTTGACAACCTGCCGAAACACGTGGGGTTTGATCACGCTTTTCAAAAAACACCGGCGTCGGTTTTTGTGGGATACGTGGTTTTGTTTTTTGCCATGCTTTTTGCTGCCGTTGAAGCCGCGAATCAACTTGGATTCAAACAAGTCAGCGAAACAGTGGACACGTTCATACGCTTTGGCGGCGATGTGCTTCTTGGATCAGTAATTCTGGTAATTGGATTTTGGCTGGCCAACCTTGCCTATGAAGCCATGGACAAAGCCAGTGGACCCAATACAAAGGGACTGGCGCGAATCGGACGTTTCGCCATCCTGGGATTGGTATTGGCTCTTGGTCTGCGCGCCATGGGCATAGCCGATGACATTGTTAATCTCGCTTTCGGATTAACGTTAGGCGCCATTGCGGTCACTGTGGCCTTGTCCTTCGGTCTGGGTGGACGTGAAGCGGCCGGGAAACTGATGGAACACTGGCTAGCGAAGTTCCGTCAATAGAAATGGGAAATGATCAGATCTGTGAGGCGTACAGCATGGAGAAGCAACCATGTTGTGCGCCTCATACCGGTGGGCGTAGAACAAATCAAAAATAACACAGAGAAACAACGAATCTCCCTATTGCGTAATCTGGGTTTATTTCTTGTTATGTCTTAAGAATTACCTGTTGAGTGCCAAGACATCGTGGACAAAAAAAGTGCCAAGACGTCGTGGACAAAAGTTCTTTGACAATCGAATAGCTATTACGTCATGTCATGGACATCAAAAACCATTCGGAGGTGTCCATGAAAG